>DASRWP010000337.1:0-5206 GCA_035654535.1 Brevundimonas sp. | reverse complement strand
CATCCAGCTTCTCATTCAGCTCGGCGGCGGGAATGGTCACCGCGATGACGCGGCTGAGACCTTCGTTGGACTTTTCGACAACTTGCATGGCCGGGATTCTGACGCTCTGGGGCGGCGCCTTGAAGGCAGGCGCTGCACGGTGTGGGTAAAGCAAAAGGGCCGCCGTGACCGTTTCCGGCGAGGCGGCGCCTTTGAAGCCCGCCCTTATGTCGAGACCGGTCCCAAAGGTCAACGTGAGACGCGGCCCACCTTGCGGTTTCGACAATCGGTCAGGCCCGCTATCTAGGCTGGATGAGCCCCTCCCCCGCCCCTATCGGCGTGGCCGTCTTTCCGGTCACGGCGCTGCAGCAAAACTGCACCCTCGTCTGGTGCCGTCAGACCCTCAAGGCCGCGATCATAGATCCCGGGGGGTCGGTCGACGCCCTGCTGGCCGCCGTGGTCAAACAGGGGCTGACGCTCGACGCCATCTGGATCACCCATGGCCACCTCGACCATGCGGGCGGCGCCGCCGAGATGCAGGAGAAGACCGGCCTCGACATCATCGGCCCCCACCGCGAGGACCAATTCTGGATCGACGGCATTCCCGCTCAGGGTCAGCTCTACGGAATACCGGAGGCCCGCAGCTTCGCACCGACCCGCTGGCTGGCGGACGGTGACGTCGTGACGCTCGGAGAGACGACCTGGGAGGTCTGGCACTGCCCCGGCCATACGCCCGGCCATGTGATCTTCTTCAACCGCGAGGCCCGGTTCGCCCAGGTTGGGGACGTGCTGTTCCAGGGGTCGATCGGCCGCACCGACTTCCCGCGCAGCGACCACGCCAGCCTGCTGCACGCCATTACGACCAAGCTCTGGCCGCTGGGCGACGACGTCGCGTTCGTGCCGGGCCACGGTCCGACTTCGACTTTCGGAGCCGAGCGCCGGACCAACCCGTTTGTTTCGGACGAGGCCCTGCGGCGGGCTCCTGTCGCACGCCTCGCCGCAGGGCCTTCCTGACCCCTCAGCGGGCGGCCAGCAGTCCGATCACCACACCAAGGCCCAGGGCGTAGAGCGACGCACGAACCGGATCCGACTCGACAGAGCCGCGGAGGCTCTGAACCCGCGATCGGCCCCAGTCGCCGGCGTGGCCTGCATCTTCGCGAACCGCCTCGCGGAGGGGGCGCGGCCGTGCTTCGGCCTCGGCGTCCGCCCTTGCGAGAATTGCGTCCGCTTCCCGTTCCAGGGCCGCCGACGGCGCGTCAAGGCCGTCATCGATATCCTCGATATAGGCGTTTGCTACATTGGTCTCGGTCATGCGGAACTCTCGCGTTTGTGTTGAGCCGATCAAACCACCCCGGCGAGCCGGAGTTCCGGCTGAAGCGGCGGCCTCCGCAATCGTGATTGAACGCGCGGCCTCGCCGGCACGTTCAGCTTCCACGAGGAGCTTCTGCCATGACCTATATCGAGCCTGACAGCCCCAGCGGCCAGCCGGAGATCATGCCGCCCGGCACACCCGCCCCCGACATCGATCCCGGATCGGCGCCGCAGGAGGTGCCGCAACAGGATCCCGGCGGTGGGGATGACGGCGACTCGCGGCCCTACGGCCAGAGCGCATCCAACCCCTCTATTTCGTTCGCAAATCCGTGAAGACGCTACCGGAACCCCATGCAGGCGGGAGGGTTGAGAGAGCAACCGCCACAGCCGCCACGAAAGGAACCCAGATGGTTCAAGGTCAACCCACCCGCGCCTCAGGCGTCTCGAAGCGGGGCTTCGCCTCGATGGACCCGGAAAGGCAACGCGAGATCGCCCGCAAGGGCGGCGCCAGCGTGCCCAGCGAAAAGCGCAGCTTCTCGCAGGACCGCAGCCTCGCCGCTCAGGCCGGCCGCAAGGGCGGCGAAGCGTCTCATGGCGCCCGTGGTCGCGACAGTAATCGCGAACCGGACTAGGCCCTCCGTCGGACAGCAGAAAAAGAAGGCGGCGCCGGCAGGCGCCGCCTTCTTCGTATCAGGCCTTCAGCAGGGCCAGCGCCACCGCGGGCTCCGCCCCGGTCTCGAACGCCGCCACCGACCATCCAGACGCCTCGGCCAGCTCGCGAACGGTAGCCTCGGTGAACTTGCGCGAATTCTCGGTGTGAATCGTCTCACCAGCGGCAAAAGTTATCCGCTGACCTGCGAGCATCACCTCCATGTCGCGCATGGCCACCAGATGCATTTCAACGCGGCGCTCATCCTCGTTCCAGACGGCGCGATGGGTGAAGGCGTCGACGTCGAACGTCGCACCCAGCTCGCGATTGGCCCGGACCAGCAGATTGCGGTTGAACGCCGCCGTAACCCCCGCCGCGTCGTCATAGGCGGCGATCAGCGTTTCGGGCAACTTCACCAGATCGACCCCGAGAATGAACAGCGCATCGTCTCCCAAAAGCATTCGCGCGCCCCGCAGGAAGGCCTCGGCCTCCGCCCGTTCCAGATTGCCGATCGTCGAACCGGGGAAGAAACCGATCCGTCGTCCATAACCCAGGCCCGCCGGCAACGCGCCCAGATGCAGGAAATCGCCAACGACAGGCATCACCTCGAGGGATGGATAGGCCTCGGCGATCCGGCGGGCTGCGGTGTCCAGCGCGTCCGCGCTGATGTCGATGGGCGCGTAGGCGGACAGGGTTGGCGCAGCGTCCAGCACGATGCGGGTCTTTTCGCTCGCTCCTGATCCGAATTCGACCAGCGCCGCCCCCGGGCCAAACTGTTCAGCCCAGCGGGGCGCGACCTGACGCAGCAGAGAGGCCTCCTGACGCGTCGGGTAGTATTCGGGAAGCCGGGTGATCTCCTCGAACAGGCGTGAGCCCTCGGCGTCGTAGAACCACTTCGGGGATGCAACCTTGGGCGAGCGCGCCAGCCCGGCCATCAGGTCGCGCCGAAACCGGGCCGTCTCGTTTGGATCGGCCTTCGCACTAACGGGAGCCAGGGCGTCCTCGGCCAGTCTCAGTCCCATGAACGCCCACCTTTGCTGCGGATAGAAGAAGTTGCGATAGCTGACCCGCCCGTGCCCGGCCGGTGTGGCGAACGACGACCCCCGCAGCACCATCTGGTTGGCCATGAACTTGCCGTTGTATTCGGACGCCGTCCCTTCGGTTGGCCGGAAACCGGGATATGGCGCGTAGGCGCTTGCGGTCCACTGCCACACCTCGCCGAACGCGTTGCTGACGGCGTCGGGCCGGTGGCGCACGGCGTGTTCCCATTCCGCTTCGGTCGGCAGGCGCTTGCCCGCCCAGCGGGCGAAAGCGTCGGCCTCGTAGAAACTGACGTGGCGAACCGGCGCGTCCAGCTCGACCGGACTCCGGCCGGCCAAAGTCATCCGGCTCCAGCCATCCGCGTCGCAGCGCCAGTACAGGGGAGCGGTCCAGCCCTCGGAGCGAACCACGGCCCAGCCGTCCGACAGCCACAGCTCTGGCCGGACGTACCCGCCGTCCTCGATGAACGCGATCCAGTCCGCGTTGGTCACCAGACCGTTGGCCAGCGCGTACGGCTCGATCCAGACCCGATGCACCGGCCCCTCGTTGTCGAACGAAAATCCGTGGTCACCGTGGCCGATCACTGCCAGTCCGCCCTCGAAGCGCGTCATCCCGGAGCGGTTCTGGCCCCGTTCCGTCAAGCGGGGCTCGGCGGCGTAGGCCGCAGGATCGAGCGGGGAGCGCGACATCAGGTTGAGAACGTCCATCAGGAACAGCTCCTGATGCTGCTGCTCGTGATGGAGGCCGAGGGTGAACAGGTATTGCAGGCGCGGGCTTCGAACGCCGCTATCCAGCCAAGCCTCCATCCGTCGGTCGATCTCGTGCCGGTAGACCATGACGTCGGCCAGAGAGGGTCGGGTCATCAGGCCCCGGTCGCACCGCTCCACCCGCTTTCCGAGCGCCTCATAATAGCTGTTGAACAGCGTCTGGAAGCGGTCATCGACGGGTCGATAGCCGGGTTCGGCCGACAGGATCATCGCCTCGAAGAACCAGCTGCCATGGGCCAGATGCCATTTGCCGGGGCTACAGTCGGCCATCGACTGCGCACCCAGATCCTCGGCCGACAAGCCCTCCGCGAGGGCGGGCATAACCGCACGAACGTCCCTGTAAATGGAGAGGTCGTCAGTCGACCGAGCGGGCATACGCGACGACGCGTTCATCTTTGCGGCCCCTGGCTCTGGACGCCGGACCGGCGCTCACGTCCGAAACGGTCAAGATTCTGGCTTGTTCCGAAGTGGGGTCGCGGCGTGCGGTCGCAAGGTCAGAGACTGGCGATCGCTTCCAGGACTTCATCAACAGCGGCCGGGTCGGTCGCCCACGAGCAGACGAATCGGACGGAGCCGTCGTCGAACCGGTAACAGGCCCAGCCGAGGTCGTTCAGCCGCTGGTGCGCCTCGGTCGGCATGCGCACAAAGACGGCGTTGGCCTCCGCCGGATGCGCGAGCACAAACGCCGACCGCGCGGCGATTCCGTCCGCCAGCCGTTGGGCCATGATGTTGGCGTGGGCGGCCCCGTCTTCCCATGCGTTGGACTCAAGCAGCCCCAGCAACGGCGCCGACAGGAAGCGCGTCTTCGAGGCCGTCTGGCCCGCCTGCTTGAGGCGGTTGTCGATGCGCCGCGCCAGCGAGCGATCGAACATGACGATGGCCTCCGCGCAGTGCGCGCCGGCTTTCGCTCCTCCGAACACCAGCACATCGACTCCCAGACGCGCGATATGCGTCAGGTCGAACCCGGCCGCCGCGGCGTTAGCCAGTCGAGCGCCATCAAGGTGCACCCTGTGGCCGAGCAGCTTCACCGGCTCGATCAGGTGGCGCAGCTCCTCCTCGGTATAGACCGTGCCGTATTCGGTGGACTGGGTCAGGCTCAGCGCCGCCGGAGGCTGCCGGTGCCCGACCTCCGGCTCGTCCAACGCCGCGGTCAGGGCGACGGGGTCGATCTTGCCGGAGAAACCCGGCAGGCCGATCAGACCGACACCCGAACCGAAGAAGCCGGGAGCGCCGGTCTCGTCGGTGCAGATGTGGGCGGCATGGTGCGCCAGCACCGCCTCATGCGGCGACGCCAGCATGGCTAGGCTGATCGCATTCGCCGCCGTGCCCGAGAACACGAAGCGGATCTCGGCGTCGGCGTCCAGCCTGCCGCGGATAAGGTCCGCGGCGCGCGCGGTGACGTCGTCGGAGCCATAGGCCCGGGCATAGCCCTTGTTGGCCTCGACCAGCGCGTTCAGCG
>DASRWP010000336.1:0-8456 GCA_035654535.1 Brevundimonas sp. | reverse complement strand
GACGTCCCGCGCACCGGGCCGTCGTGCGATGTCGCGGAACCGCCCTGGTCTCTGGGCGAGCGGGCGGCGCGAATTCGCCAGTCCTGTTCCGAACGTGCGCCGCATATAGAAGCCCCCACGTCAGAGTCAACTATTCGTGCGTTGCGCGGAACCCTGGTTGCGGCCCCGGATTGAGCGACGATAGTCCGTTTGGCGCACCGTCAGTTCAAGGAAGAGTATGCGTACGCTTTGCGTTTTGACCGTTGCGGCCGCCTGTCTGTCCGCCGCCCCTGCACGGGCGGATATGGAAGCCGCTTTCGGAAACACCGTAGTCTCGCGTTACCCCGACGGCGGCTGGGTCAAACACTGGTTCAACCCCGACGGAAGCTATCGAGCCGAGTTTTCAGACGGCCGGCGGGTGGCTGCGCGCTGGTCCATCAACGGGCAGCGGGTGTGCCTCACTCACATGCGCCCCTCCATGCTCCTGCCGCGCTTCTGCACCGCCATGGTGAGCGCCGGGATCGGGGAGACGTGGCGCGCGCGCGACCCGCTGGGCCGGCAGGTCCAGAACGTGCTGATGCCGGGGCGGCCTTGAAGGAAGAGGAGGGAAAGGCGGTGCGCCACTTCATCGGAAGTGGCGCGAGTGACGGGACTCGAACCCGCGACCTCCGGCGTGACAGGCCGGCACTCTAACCAACTGAGCTACACCCGCATTTCCCGGCCGAGGCGCTATGCGTCGCGGCGAGGGGCGTCGTTTAGGCGTCGGGGCGCCGCACTGTCAAGCGACGAAACAGGGCGCGGCGCGAGATTTCACGGCCACGACGGCGACGTTTGGAGAAGGGCCGGACCGCCCTGCAGTCTGCGAACCGTTCTCAAGAAAAACCTTTCGTCGCATGGGTTTGAACGGGCGCGGTTCCGGGTCTAGAAAGCGCCGAATCCGCGCCCTTCCGAGCGCGGACCAAGGTTCCCGCGAATGAATGCATTCCTTCTCGAATACCTGCCGATCGTGATCTTCCTAGGGATCGCGACGGCTCTCGGCCTCGGCTTCATGCTGGCTGCCTGGGTGCTGGCGCCGAAGAACCCGGACTCCGAGAAACTGTCGGCCTACGAGTGCGGGTTCAACGCGTTCGACGACGCGCGGATGAAGTTCGATGTCCGGTTCTATCTGGTGTCGATCCTCTTCATCATCTTCGATCTGGAAGTGGCCTTCCTGTTCCCGTGGGCGGTGTCGATGTTCGATCTTTCACGGTCGGGCATGGTGTTCGCCTTCTGGTCGATGATGATCTTCCTCGGCGTGCTGACGGTCGGGTTCATATACGAATGGAAAAAGGGCGCGCTCGAATGGGAGTGACGACCGACAACACCTTCCCGCTGATCGGCGCCGGCAACCAGGGGGCGTCCCCCGTGATCGCGGGTCCCTCGTCCGCGCTCGCTTTCGGGCAGGGCGGGCGGACCATGGTCGAAGGGTACGACCCCGCGATCCACGACAAATTCTTCGAACAGGTGAACGCCGAACTGGGCGAGCGCGGCTTCATCACGACGTCGCTCGATGACGTGATCAACTGGGCCCGCACGGGCTCGCTGATGTGGATGACGTTTGGCCTGGCCTGTTGTGCCGTCGAGATGATGCAGGCGTCGATGCCCCGCTACGACATGGAGCGGTTCGGCATGGCGCCCCGCGCCAGCCCGCGGCAGTCGGACCTGATGATCGTGGCCGGCACCCTGACCAACAAGATGGCTCCGGCCCTGCGCAAGGTCTACGACCAGATGCCGGACCCCCGTTACGTGCTTTCGATGGGCTCGTGCGCCAACGGCGGCGGGTACTACCACTATAGCTACAGCGTCGTGCGCGGCTGCGACCGGATCGTACCGGTGGACGCCTATGTCCCGGGGTGCCCGCCGACAGCGGAGGCGCTGCTGTACGGACTGCTGCAGCTGCAGAAGAAGATCCGCCGGACGGGGACCATCGAGCGATGACCTCTCTTGTCAGGCAGGAGCAGGTCGAGTCGGCGCTGACGCCGCTCGGCACGGAAATGGTCGCCGCCCTGGGCGTGCAGGCGCAGGTGGCGTTCGGCGAGCTGACGCTGATCGCCGAGCGCGAGCGGATCGTCGATGTCCTGACGGCCCTGCGCGACCGGTTCGAGTTCCAGCAGCTTCTGGACATCTGCGGCGTCGACTTCCCTGACCGGGAAGAGCGGTTCGAGGTGGTCTATCATCTGCTGTCGATGACCCGGAACATCCGGGTGCGGGTCAAGCTGTCGACCGACGAGGTCAAGCCGGTGCCCAGCGTGATGAGCGTCTACCCGTGCGCCGACTGGTTCGAGCGCGAGGCGTTCGACATGTACGGCATGCTGTTCGAGGGCCATCCAGACCTGCGCCGCCTGCTAACGGATTACGGCTTCCAGGGGCATCCGCTGCGCAAGGACTTCCCGATGACGGGCTATACCGAGGTCCGCTACGACGACGAGCAGAAGCGGGTGGTCTATGAGCCGGTCAAGCTGACGCAGGAATTCCGTCAGTTCGACTTCCTGTCTCCGTGGGAAGGCGCCGACTATCCGCTGCCGGTTCTGCCGGGCGACGAGAAGGTGAAGGGCTGATGGCCGAGGGCTCGAGCATTCCGGCTCCGATCGGCGCCACCGACATTTTCGACGAGCCGCACGACGGTCGGACGGCGCACGCGCGCGAGATGGACGACCGCAAGTTCACCATCAACTTCGGGCCCCAGCATCCCGCCGCTCACGGCGTGCTGCGGCTGGTGCTGGAGCTGGACGGCGAATTGGTCACCCGCGTCGATCCCCATATCGGCCTGCTGCACCGCGGCACCGAAAAGCTGATGGAGGCCCGTACCTACCTCCAGAACATCCCCTATCTCGATCGGCTCGACTACGTCGCGCCGATGAATCAGGAGCACGCCTTCTGTCTGGCGATCGAAAGGTTGCTCGGGGTTGAGGTTCCCTACCGGGCCCAGCTGATCCGGGTGCTGTACTCCGAGATCGGCCGGATCCTGTCGCACCTGCTGAACGTGACGACCCAGGCCATGGATGTCGGCGCCCTGACCCCGCCGCTCTGGGGCTTCGAGGAGCGCGAAAAGCTGATGGTGTTCTACGAACGGGCCTCCGGGTCGCGCCTGCACGCCAACTATTTCCGCCCGGGCGGCGTCCGTCAGGACCTGCCCAGCGACCTGATCGACGACATTGGCCGCTGGTGCGCGGAGTTCCCCGCCGCGCTGAAGGACATCGAGAGCCTCGTCACCGAGAACCGCATCTTCAAGCAGCGTAACGTCGACATCGGCGTGGTGTCGAAGCAGCAGGCGCTGGAGTGGGGCTTCACCGGCGTGCTGCTGCGCGGCTCGGACGTCGCATGGGACCTGCGCAAGTCGCAGCCCTACGAATGCTACGCCGACCTCGAGTTCGATGTCGTCGTGGGCAAGAACGGCGACTGCTGGGACCGTTACCTGTGCCGCATCGAGGAGATGAAGCAGTCGATCCGGATCATGGAGCAGTGCATCCACAAACTGCGCAACTGCCCCGGCGAACCGGTGCTGATCGACGACAACAAGATCGTTCCGCCCCGCCGGGGCGAGATGAAGCGGTCGATGGAAGCGCTGATCCACCACTTCAAACTCTATACCGAAGGCTTCCGTACGCCGGAGGGCGAGGTCTACGCCGCCGTTGAAGCGCCCAAGGGTGAGTTCGGCGTCTATCTGGTCTCGGACGGCACCAACAAGCCGTACCGGGTCAAGATCTCCGCGCCCGGCTTCCGTTCGCTTCAGGCGATGGACTGGATGAACCGCGGCCACATGCTGGCTGACGTCTCGGCCATCCTCGGCTCGCTGGACATCGTGTTCGGGGAAGTGGACCGGTGAGCGCGTTCGCCGTCGATCCGATCTTCACGACGACGCAGGCGATCTGGTTCGCCGCGCTGCTGACGTTCGCCGTCGGGCTGCAGGTGGCGTTCTCGCCGAGGCGCCGCGCGGTCATGGGTAGCCTGAAGTTCGCGCTGGCCACTGCGGTCGTGGCCGCGCCCGGGATCGCCGGGGTCACGTTGGTGCGGGGGGCCTACCGGCTCGGCTATCTGGAGGAGGGCAGGGGCTTCTGGGAGGCGAACCTGCGTTCGCTGGTCTGGATGAGCGGTGCAGTCTTCGCCGGCCAGCTGGCGGTGCGGTTCCTGCCGCCGATGGCGTGGCTCTCACGGGACCTTCGGCAGGCCGGACGCGCCGTGTGGAGCGAGCGACTCGGCCGCTGGATGGGGAGAGTGCGATGAGCGAGCGGCCGTTGAGCGATCTGGTTCGGCAGGGTTGGGCCGTGGTGGCCTATTCGGCCACCGACATGAGCGGCGAGACCTATCAGCACAATGTGCTGCTGACCCGGCAGGGCCAGCACCGCATCCTGACGCTGCGCAAGAAGATGCTGGGCGACGGACTGGTCGCCTCTGAAATGGAAGTCTGATGAGCGTTCGTCGCCTCGCCAAGGAACAGCCCGCCTCGTTCGCCTTCTCGAAGGCGACGAAGCAGAAGGCCGACTGGTGGATCGCCAAATATCCGGCCGACCGGCGCCAGTCGGCGGTGATCCCGATCCTGTGGCTGGTGCAGAAGCAGGAAGGCTGGGTCTCCGAGCCCGCCATCCGCGCCATCGCCGACCTGCTGGGCATGGCCTACATCCGGGTGCTGGAGGTCGCGACCTTCTACACCATGTTCATGCTCGCCCCGGTCGGGACCAGCGCCCTGATCCAGGTGTGCGGCACCACGCCGTGCATGCTGCGCGGCGCCGGCGACCTGATGAAGGTCTGCAAGGACCGGATCGGGCCGAAGGACATGCTGAGCGCCGACGGCCGGTTCACGTGGCAGGAGGTCGAATGCCTCGGCGCCTGCGCCAACGCGCCTATGGCCCAGATCAACGACTACTATTTCGAAGACCTGACCGCAGAGACCATGGGCCAGATCATCGACGACTTCGCCGCCGGGAAGTCGCCGAAGCCGGGCAGCCGCGCCGGTCGGGCCAGCTCCGAGCCCGAGGGCGGGGCGATGACTCTGACCGATCCGAAGCTGTACGACGGCTCGGCGGCCGCAAAGATCGCGAAGCTGCCTAATTCCGACCCCGCTCCGGTCCCCGCATGACCGAACCGGGGCTCCAGAACGACGCCGAAGTGGCCCGTTACCGGGCCGAGGTCCGGGCGATCGGGCGTTCGCAGCGGCTGGCCGGGTTCGCGCTCGTGCTCGTGGGCGCCGTCGCCGTCTGGGCCTCCGGGTCCGTCGGCGCGGCGGGGCCGGCGGTGCAGTGGGGCGGCTATGCCGCCCTCATGGCCGGCTGGGTGCTGATGCTGGTGGCCATCTTCCTGCGCACGCGCCACGTCCGCCGCCGCATGCGGGAGATGGGGTGATGCCAGCGCCGAAAAAGCCGATGGACTGGCGGGTGATGGTGTGGGCCGGACTGGCCGACATGGCCCTTGGCGTCGCCCTCGCCGCAGCGGCCCTGAGCGGCGTGCTCGGCGATGACGACTATACCTTTCTGGCCGCAGTGGGCGCGGTGCTGGCGCTAACCGGCCTCGGCCTGTTCGTCTGGGGCCGCAACAATCTCGGCAACGCCGGAAACCGGCGCGGAGACCTGAACTGACCATGGTCGGAATCCTCGAAGACAAGGACCGCATCTTCACCAACCTCTACGGGCTCCAGGACTGGGGTCTGGAGGGGGCGAAGAACCGTGGCGCGTGGAACGCGACGAAGGACATGCTTGACCTCGGGCGTGACTGGATCATCGCCAACGTCAAGAACTCGGGTCTGCGCGGACGCGGCGGCGCCGGCTTCTCGACCGGGCTGAAGTGGTCCTTCATGCCGAAAGAGGTGAAGGACCGGCCGCACTATCTGGTCGTCAATGCCGACGAGTCGGAACCCGGGACGGCCAAGGACCGGGAGATCATGCGCCACGATCCGCAGCTGCTGATCGAAGGCTGCCTGATCGCCAGCTTCGCGATGCAGGCGCACGCCTGTTACATCTATCTGCGCGGCGAATATGTGCTGGAGCGCGAGCGCATGGAGGCCGCGGTCAAGCAGGCGTACGAAGCGAAGCTGATCGGCAAGAACAACGTCCATGGCTGGGACTTCGACGTCTATATCCACCACGGCGCGGGGGCCTATATCTGCGGCGAGGAAACCGCCCTGCTGGAGAGCCTCGAGGGCAAGAAGGGCCAGCCCCGCCTGAAGCCGCCGTTCCCGGCCGGAGCCGGCCTGTACGGCTGTCCGACCACGGTGAACAACGTCGAGTCGATCGCCGTGGTGGGGACGATCCTGCGCCGTGGGGCCGAGTGGTTCGCGGGCTTCGGCCGTCCGAACAACACCGGCACCAAGCTGATGACCATCAGCGGCCATGTGAACCGGCCGTGCAATGTCGAAGAGGCGATGTCGATCCCACTGAAGCAGTTGCTGGAAGAGCACTGCGGCGGCGTGCGGGGAGGCTGGGACAATCTGAAGGCCGTGATCCCTGGTGGCTCTTCGGTGCCGCTGATCACGCGCGAGATGTCTGAAACCGCGCTGATGGATTTCGACAGCCTGCGCGACATGCGCTCGGGCCTCGGCACGGCGGCGGTCATCGTCATGGATCAGTCGACCGATCTGGTCCGGGCCATCGCGCGCATCAGCTATTTCTACAAGCACGAGAGCTGCGGCCAGTGCACCCCGTGCCGCGAGGGGACCGGCTGGATGTGGCGCGTGCTGGAGCGGATGGCGGTGGGCGAGGCCGACCCGTCCGAGATCGACCTGCTGCTGGATGTCGCCGGCCAGATCGAGGGCCACACCATCTGCGCCCTCGGCGACGCCGCCGCGTGGCCGGTGCAGGGCCTGATCCGGCATTTCCGTCACGAGATCGAGGAGCGCATCTCCTCCTACCGCAGCCGCCGCGCGAACTTCGCCGGCCACGCGATCGCGGCGGAGTAGGGATGAAGGCGTTCGCCGTCATGTTCGGGACTGTTCTGGCTCTGGCCGCCTGCGGTGAGCGTACGGACACGCCTGCAGCGGCGTCCGCGGATGCAGTTCGGACCCCGACCGCCGGGGTTGAGGCCGCCGCGGCGCCTGTTCCGGTCGTGATGACCGACGACAGGCTGCGTCGCGTTTGCCGCGCCGGCCTGGCCGCCATCCACGGACAGCGGCTGCAGGACATCCAGATCGACGGCGTCGAGGCCCGGGTCGTCGACGCGTCGTGGCGCGCCCCGGTCAATGGCGGTCGGCGTCGCGCCCAGTGCCGGGTCGAGGGCGATCTGGTCACGTGGAAGCAGATCGACGCCCCGAACCCTGAACAGAATCGCTGGATGAACCAGTCCGGCGATCCCGTGACCCGTTTCGCCGTCGACGGCGGCTTGATCACGATCACCACGACGCTCCCGGATGGGACGACCGCCGCGGAAGAGTACGCCGTGGCTGCTGAGCAAGAGGCCCGCTGATGCCCGTCGCCAAGGTCAACGGCGTAGAGACAGAGTTCGAGCCCGGGATGACCGTGCTTCAGGTGGCTGAGCGCGCCGGGGAGGAGATTCCGCGCTTCTGCTATCACGAACGGCTGTCGATCGCCGGCAACTGCCGAATGTGCTTGGTCGAGGTGAAGCCGGGGCCGCCCAAGCCGCAGGCGTCGTGCGCCCTGCCGGCGGCCGAGGGGCAGGAAATCTTCACCGACACGCCGATGGTCCGCAAGGCCCGCGAAGGGGTGATGGAGTTCCTGCTCATCAACCACCCGCTGGACTGCCCGATCTGCGACCAGGGCGGCGAGTGCGACCTGCAGGATCAGGCCATGGGCTATGGCCGCGACGGCTCGCGCTACGCCGAGAACAAGCGCGCGGTCGAAGAAAAGAACATGGGCCCGACCGTGAAGACGTTCATGACGCGGTGCATCCAGTGCACCCGTTGCGTCCGCTTCATCAGCGAGGTCGCGGGCGTGCCCGACATCGGCATGATCTCGCGCGGCGAGAGCGCCGAGATCACCACCTATCTGGAAAAAAACATCGACTCGGAGCTCTCGGGCAACGTCAACGACCTGTGCCCGGTCGGCGCCCTGACGCACCGGCCGTGGCAGTACCATTACCGCCCGTGGGAACTGAAAAAGACCGAGATCATCGACGTGATGGACGCGCTCGGCTCCAACATTTCGGCCCAGGCCAAGGGCTCGGAAATCATGCGCATTCTTCCGCGGGTGCATGAGGGCGTGAACGAGGAGTGGCTGTCCGACATCAGCCGCTATGCTGTCGACGGCCTGCAGCGCCAGCGGCTGGACCGGCCGTTTGTGCGCGAGAACGGCAAGCTGCGCGCCGCGTCGTGGGAAGAGGCGTTGTCAGTCGTGGCGGAGCGGCTGAAGGCCGCCCCGGCCGACCGCATCGGCGTCGTCGCCGGCGACCTGCAGGACGCGGAATCCATGAAGGCGGCGCTGGACCTGTTCCGCGCGCTGGGCTCGCCGAACATCGACTGCCGTCAGGACGGCTCGGCTCTGGGCTACGGCCCG
>DASRWP010000335.1:0-6548 GCA_035654535.1 Brevundimonas sp. | reverse complement strand
GTCTGTTGACCGAGCCCGATCTGAGGGCCGCGCTGAAGGGCCGCCGGGTCGCCCTGCTGGGGCATCCGGCCTCGGTGACGGCGGACCTGACACATTCGCTGGACGCCCTCGCGGCCTGCCCCGACATAAACCTCACCGCCGCCTTCGGGCCGCAGCACGGCATGCGGGGCGACCTGCAGGACAATATGATGGAGTCGCCCGACTTCACCGATCCGATGCACGGGATTCCGGTGTTCAGCCTGTATGGCGAGGTGCGCCGGCCGACGGGGCAGTCGATGGGCACGTTCGACGTGCTGCTGGTCGACATGCAGGACCTCGGCTGCCGCATCTACACCTTCATCACGACCCTGCGGTACGTGCTGGAGGCGGCCGCCGAACACGGCAAGGCGGTCTGGGTGCTCGACCGGCCCAATCCAGCCGGGCGGCCGGTTGAGGGGCTGACGCTGCGACCGGGATGGGAAAGCTTCGTCGGGGCGGGGCCCATGCCGATGCGGCATGGCATGACGCTGGGCGAACTCGGGCTGTGGTTCATCGATCAGCTCAAGCTCAATCTCGAATACCGCGTTATCGAGATGGAGGGCTGGCGGCCCGACGATGGCCCCGGCTACGGTTGGCCGTTGCTGGAACGGGAGTGGATCAACCCCAGCCCGAACGCGCCGAACCTGTCGATGGCCCGGGCCTATGCCGGCACGGTGATGCTGGAGGGCACGATGCTGTCCGAGGGGCGGGGCACGACGCGTCCGCTGGAGCTGTTCGGGGCCCCGGGCATCGACGCCCGGGCGGTGATCGGCGAGATGCGGGCCACGGCGCCGGAATGGCTTAAGGGCTTTGCCTTACGCGACTGCTGGTTTGAGCCGACCTTCCACAAACACGCCGGCAAGCTGTGCAACGGCGTTCAGATGCACGTCTCTAGCCCGGCCTACGATCATGAGGCTTTCAAGCCATGGCGGGTGCAGACGCTCGCGTTCAAGGCCATCCGGCGGCTGTACCCCGACTATGAGCTCTGGCGCGATTTTCCCTACGAGTACGAGTTCGGGAAGCTGGCGATCGACGTGATCAACGGCGGCCCCGGCCTGCGGGAATGGGTTGACGACGCGGCGTCCACGCCGTCCGATCTGGACGCGCTGACGCTTCCCGACGAGGCGGCGTGGCTGGAGGAGCGGAAGCCGTTCCTGCTGTATTGAGCGACGTCCCCGGCCGGGAGAAGCACCCTTAGGCCGGCTTTTCGGCCAGCCGCTTGTCCAGATAAGCTCCCACCCGGCGCTCGACGGCGTCGATATGGTTCTGCCAGAAGTGGGTCGCGCCCTCTTCCAGCTCATAGTCGATGACGATGCCCTTCTGGGTGCGCAGCTTGTTGACCACGCGCTCGACCTCGACCGGCGGGACGACGGTGTCGTTGGTGCCGTGGAGGAACAGGCCGGAGGCGGGGCAGGGGGCCAGGAAGCTGAAATCGTACATGTTCGACGGCGGAGAGACCGAGATGAAGCCGTCCGTCTCGGGCCGGCGCATCAAGAGCTGCATGCCGATGTAGGCGCCGAACTGGTAGCCGCCGACCCAGGTCTGCGAGGCGCCCGGGTTGTTGGACTGCAGCCAGTCCAGCGCCGTGGCCGCGTCGGCCAGCTCGCCGATGCCGCTGTCGAACTCGCCCTGCGACTTGCCGACGCCGCGGCTGTTGTAGCGCAGCGTCGCGAAGCCGCGCTTCTGGAACAGCTGGTACAGGGTCACGGTGACCGGGTTGTTCATATGCCCGTTCGCCTTGGGGTGCGGATGCAGGATCAGGGCGATCGGCGCGTTCGGGCGCTTGCCCGGGGAATAGCGGCCTTCGATGCGGCCGGAGGCGCCGGGCAGGATGACTTCAGGCATGGGCGGACGAAATTCCCGTGTTCAACTGTCATTTCGCACCTGCGTAATACTTGACCACAGCGGTAGGACTTTCTAAGTCCCGCGTGCGCGCCGACGCCTTTGCGAAGGCGCGGGTTCTAGCACAGGACCCTCGAAAAGCGCGCGGTTTTTGAAGGTGGCCTATGCGCCTGTCGACCAAGGGACGATACGCCGTGATGGCGATGGCCGATCTGGCCCGGAACGGGCACGCCAACGGCGTGGCGCGGGCCGTCTCGCTGGCCGAGATCGCGGCGCGCCAGGAGATTTCGCTGAGCTATCTGGAGCAGTTGTTCGCGCGCCTGCGAAAGAGCGGACTTGTGCAGAGCGTGCGGGGCCCCGGCGGCGGCTACCGGCTGGCCAAACAGCCCGGCGAGACGGTGGTGGCCGAGATCGTGCTGGCGGTGGACGAGCCGATCCGCGCCACCCGCTGCATCGGCCACTCGTCGCCCAAGGGCTGCATGATGGCCGGAGAGCGGTGCATCACCCACAATCTGTGGGAAGACCTCGGCGACGAGATCCACCGCTATCTGTCGGGCGTCTCACTGGAAGACGTCGTCATGAACCGTACCGGTGCGCGGCGCCGACAGGCGGGTGGCGGCGTGGGGGTGGCGGCGTGAGCGCGATCTACCTCGACTACAACGCGTCCGGTCTGGTGCGGCCCGAGGTGCAGACGATCATGGCCGCGGCTCTGGCCGACAACGGCAATCCGTCTGCGGTCCACGCCGCGGGGCGCCGCGCACGGGCGCGTATCGAGACGGCGCGGGCCGAGGTGGCCGATCTGGTCGGCGCCGATCCGACGGCGGTGATCTTTTCCAGCGGCGGTACGGAATCCAACGCCCAGGCGATCATCAGCGCCATTGCAGCGGGCTGCGAGCGGCTGATCGTCAGCGCGACCGAGCATCCCTGCGTAGCGGAGGCGGCGACCGCCTCCGGCAAGCCGGTCAAGATGCTGCCCGTAGACGCGCGGGGCGTCGTCGACCTGAACAAGCTGCGGCAGTTGCTCGGTCAGCCGGGCCGGGCGGTCGTGGCGCTCCACCACGCCAACAATGAGAGCGGCGTCATCCAGCCGATCGCGGAGGCGGCGCGGCTGGTCCGTTCGGCGGGCGGCTGGCTGCATGTGGACGCCATACAGTCGGCGGGCAAAATTCCCGTCGATATCCGGGTTCTGAAAGCCGACAGCCTGACCCTGTCTGCGCACAAGCTGGGCGGGCCGCAGGGCGTCGGCGCCTTGGTGATGGGCGAGGGGCGCGAGGCGGTGCGCATCCTGCACGGCGCGGGGCAGGAGCGGGGCTTGCGGGCCGGGACGGAGAATGTCGCGGGTATCGCCGGCTTCGGGGTCGCGGCGACCTGCGCGGCGCGCGATCTGCCGACGGCGCAGGCGCACGCCGCATGGCGCGACGCGGCGGAGGCGGCGGTGAAGGCCGCGGGGGCCACGATCATCGGCGAAGGCGCCGAACGCCTGCCGAACACCCTGTTCATGGCCGTGTCCGACTGGGAGAGCCCGCAGCAGCTGATCACGCTTGATCTTATGGGGCTGATGGTCTCGGCGGGATCGGCCTGCTCGTCCGGCAAGACCAAGCCCTCGCGCGCCATTCTGGCGACCGGAATGGTCGACAAGGCGACCGGCGGCATCCGGATTTCGGGCGGCTGGGGCACGGTCGAGGACGACTGGAAGCGCTTCGCCGCGGCGTGGGTCGAGGCCTACGCGAAACACCGCCAGCGGACCGCGGCGCGCCTGAAGGACGTCGCCTGATGGGAGCCGTTCAGCAAACCATCGACGCCGTCGCGGCGCTAGAGAAGTACGAGCACGGCTTCACCTCCGACATCGAGACGGAGTACGCGCCGCGCGGGTTGAGCGCCGACATCGTGCGCTTCATCAGCGAGAAGAAGGGCGAGCCGGCGTGGATGCTGGAATGGCGTCTGGCCGCCTATGAGCGCTGGCTTTCGATGGAGGAGCCGACCTGGTCGTCGGTCAACTACACGCCTGTCGATTACCAAAGCCTGTTCTACTACGCGGCCCCCAAGGAGAAGGCGGGGCTGAAATCGCTGGATGAGGTCGATCCCGAGATCCTCGCCATCTACGCCAAGCTGGGCATCCCGCTGAAGGAGCAGGAGGTGTTGGCGGGCGTCGAGGGCGCGCCGCGATACGCTGTGGACGCGGTGTTCGACAGTGTGTCGGTGGTCACCACCTTCAAGGCCGAGCTGGCCAAGGTCGGGGTGATTTTCATGCCGATTTCCGAGGCCTTGCGCGAATATCCTGAGCTGGTGCGGCAATATCTGGGGTCGGTGGTGCCGGTCTCGGACAACTATTTCGCCGCCCTGAACAGCGCGGTCTTTTCGGACGGGTCGTTCGTCTACATTCCGCCGGGCGTGCGCTGCCCGATGGAACTGTCGACCTATTTCCGCATCAATGCCTCGAACACCGGCCAGTTCGAACGCACCCTGATCATCGCCGACAAGGGCAGCTACGTCTCCTATCTGGAGGGTTGCACGGCCCCGATGCGCGACGAGAACCAGCTGCATGCGGCGGTGGTCGAGCTGGTCGCGCTTGATGACGCCGAGATCAAATATTCGACGGTGCAGAACTGGTACCCCGGCGACGCCGAGGGCAAGGGCGGCATCTACAACTTCGTCACCAAGCGCGCCGACTGCCGCGGCGACCGGTCGAAAGTGTCGTGGACCCAGGTCGAGACCGGCTCGGCCGTGACGTGGAAATATCCATCCTGCATCCTGAAGGGCGAGGAGAGCTCGGGCGAATTCTATTCCATCGCCATCACCAACGGACATCAACAGGCCGACACCGGCACCAAGATGATCCATCTGGGCAAGAACTCGAAGAGCCGGATCATCGCCAAGGCGGTGTCGGCGGGCCGGTCGGATTCCACCTATCGCGGGCTGGTGTCGGTGCACCCGAAGGCCACGGGCGTCCGCAACTTCACGCAGTGCGACAGCCTGCTGATCGGCGGCGACTGCGGCTCCCACACCATCCCCTACATCGAGGCCCGCAACGGCTCGGCCCAGCTGGAGCACGAGGCGACGACGACCCGCCTGTCAGACGACCAGCTGTTCTACGCCCAGCAGCGCGGGCTCTCGCAGGAGGAGGCGGTGGCCCTGCTCGTCAACGGCTTCGTCCGCGACGTGATGCAGAAACTGCCGATGGAGTTCGCCGTGGAAGCGCAGAAGCTGGTGGCGATCAGCCTCGAAGGCTCGGTCGGATAGTCGAGAAGAAACAATGCTGAATATCCAGAACCTCCACGTCGCCGTCGGCGACAAGCCGATCCTCAAGGGGCTGACGCTCGACGTTCCGGCGGGCGAGGTCCACGCCGTCATGGGGCCGAACGGGGCCGGAAAGTCGACGCTGGGCTACGCCGTGGCCGGGCGGCCCGGCTATGAGGCGACGCAAGGCGGTGTGTCGTGGAAGGGGGAGGACCTGCTGGGCCTCGAACCCGCCGAGCGGGCGGCCAAGGGCGTGTTCCTGTCCTTCCAGTATCCGATCGAGATCCCCGGCGTCCCGGCCCTGACCTTCGTGCGCACGGCGCTGAACGCGCAGAAGCGGGCGCGGGGCGAGGACGAGGTTTCGGCGCCGGCCTTCCTGAAGCTGGTCCGGGCGGCGTCGGCGGCGCTGAAGATGGATTTCGACATGCTCAAGCGGCCGCTCAACGTCGGCTTCTCGGGCGGCGAGAAGAAGCGGATGGAGATCCTGCAGATGGCCCTGCTGGAGCCGTCGCTGCTGATCCTCGACGAGACGGATTCCGGCCTCGACATCGACGCCCTGCGGATCGTCGCCGAGGGCGTCAACGCCTTGCGCTCGCCCGACCGCGCCATGCTGGTGATTACCCACTACCAGCGCCTGCTGGACTACATCCGGCCGGACCGGGTTCATGTGCTGGCCGGCGGGCGGATCGTGGCCTCCGGCGGGCCGGAACTGGCGTTGCAGCTGGAGGCGGAAGGATACGACAAGTATCTGCCGCGGGCGGCGTGAACGCGCCTGTCCGGATCGATCTGAAGGACGTCTCCAGCTTCCCGTCGAGGCGCGTCGAGGCGTGGAAATACACCGACCTGCGCCGCGTCCTGCGCGACACGCCGCCGGCCTCGCCCGCGGGCGAAATCGAGCCGGGCGGGCCCTTCGCGGCGCTGGGCGGGGATGAGCTGGCGGTGGTCAACGGCCGCTGCGACGGCGTCGCCGCCAGATTGATCTCCGAGGGGCCGGGCGAGCATGTGGCCCGCTTGCGCTTTGTCTCGACCTCCAGCGGCGCCGGGCATCAGACCTCGGTCGCCATCGAGGTCAAGGCCGGGGCCTCGCTGCTGCTGCTCGAGAGCTATGAAGGCCGCGCGGCGGGCTATGTGTCGAACGTCGCACTGAACATCAGCGTCGCGGCAGGCGCGAAGCTGACGCGCGTGGTGATCGAGGACGACGCAGAAGATGCGTTGTCCATCTCGGTGGCTGACGTGACGCTGGCCGAGGGCGCGCGCTACGGCCAGACCGTGCTGACCACCGGCGCCAGACTGCAACGTCATGAGACGCGGGATTCTTAATTTCCCCACTAAGGTCCATTGGCGCAACCCGTCCAAACTCATTTGGATTGAGATGGGTCTCGCCAAGTTTGTTGCTGAGTATGAGCGTCGCGGCATTCGAGAAATTTCGTTTCCGCGTCTAGGATGTGGCA
>DASRWP010000334.1:0-2621 GCA_035654535.1 Brevundimonas sp. | reverse complement strand
AGGTGGCGACCACCGACAGCACGCCCAGCCCGTTCTCGATCCGCTGGCCCTCCCGCGCGATCAGGCTGTCCAGCGCCCGGTCGATCCGCGACATCAGCAGGTTGGACTGGTTCTCGGTCAGCGGCCCGCCCTTCCGGGCGTCGCGCCAGTCCGCCAGCGCGATCACCAGCATGCGGGGCAGAGGATGGACCGGGTTCGGCCCCGCCTGCGACGCGATCTCCTCCAGCGACCGGCCCGAGCCCACGGCCGTCTCGAAGGTATCCGCCTCGCGGTTCAGCGACGAGAACCGCACCGCCTTGTCGATGATCACCGCCCACGACCACAGCGAGGCGACGACGAGGCCCACCATCACCGCCTGCACGACGATGTCGGCCTGCATGAACATGTGCAGGGGGTTCATCATCCCGGCGTCGGCGGCGTTGGTCATTCAGGAATCCTTGCGTCTCGCCGTCCTTGTGCACCGGACGGGCGTGGCCGTTATGTGGCGATTCAGCCGTGTCGGGCGAGGTGTAGCCGCGCCGTGGCTTCGGTGCACATGACACCTTGGCAATGTTGACTCAGCCGGCGGGCGCGAGCCACGGGCCGACCTTTTCGACCACCGCCTTCGTCGGCCGCCGCGGCCGCCCGTCCAGGTGGATGCAGACCACCTCGACCTCGGCCCGGCACAGCACCTCGTCGGCGCGTGTGATCGCCTGCGAGATCATCAGCCTCGGGCCCTTCACCGACTCGTAGCGCGTGCGGACCACCAGCGCGTCGTCGATGCGCGCCGGCTTGAGGAAGGCCAGCGCCATCTTCGTCACCACGAAGGCCGTCGGCTGGTCCCCGTCCAGCAGCTCTGCATGTCCGACACCCATCAGCCGCAGGCAATCCGACCGCCCCCGCTCGAAATAGCGGACGTAGTTGGCGTGGTAGACCAGACCGGTGAAATCGGTGTCCTCGTAATAGACCCGCACCGGCAGCCGGTGCTCCCGGCCCTCGAACCGGCCGCTCGTGGGCGTGTCGGCGCCGCTCATCCGACCGCCCCGCTCGTCAGGGGTCGTTCCGGAAAGGCGGGGCAGTCGGCCGCGATCATCGCGCGGAACTCCCGGCTGAGCGGATCGTCGCTCAGCAGCATCCGGTTCGGCCGCGAGATGAAACCGACCGCCGGCCCGCCGCGGGTCCCGGCGACGTAGCCACAGGCGACGCGGCCCCGGCCCGGCTCGATCAGCCGCACCTCCGCGCCCGGACCCAGTTGCGCGCGCGCCTGCCGCAACACCCTTCGGCCCACCGGCTCCTCGGTAAATGCCGGCCGCGCGCCTTGGGTCGTCGCCCAGATGACCAGCGCGCCGAGCAGCAGCACCGCGACGCCCAGCACCGCGATCAGCCGCTCGATCCGGATCGTCCGTCGCGCCATCCCGTCTCCTCGCTGCGAGCATGACCGGGTTCGCGCGCGAGGTGAAGCCTCGCCGCCCCTCACTTGCCGCCGAACAGATCCCCGGCCTGCGGCATCTTCGGCGGCTCCGTCAGGCCCAGATGCGCATAGGCCCTCGCGCAGGCCATGCGGCCGCGCGGCGTGCGCTGGATGAAGCCCTGCTGCAGCAGATAGGGCTCGATCACGTCCTCGACCGCGTCGCGGGCCTCGGCGATGGCGGCCGCCAGCGTATCCATGCCGACAGGCCCGCCGCCGTAGTTCTCGATGAGGGCCTTGAGGAAGCGGCGATCGTTGGCGTCCAGCCCGGCCTCGTCCACCTCCAGCCGCGCCAGCGCCCGTGACGCGGCGAGCCGGTCGATCACCGGCGACCCCTCGGCTTCGGCGAAGTCCCGCACCCGGCGCAGCAGCCGCCCGGCCACCCGCGGCGTTCCGCGTGAGCGGCTGGCGATCTCTCGGGCCCCTTCGTCATCGACAACGACGCCCATCTTGCGCGCCGCCCCGGTGATGACGCGGACCAGTTCCTCGGGCGTGTAAAACTCGAGCCGCAACGGGATGCCGAAGCGGTCGCGCAACGGCGTCGCCAGCAGGCCCGCCCGCGTCGTCGCTCCGACCAGTGTGAAGGGCGCCAGATCGATCCGCACCGACCGCGCCGACGGCCCTTCGCCGATGATCAGGTCCAGCACATGGTCTTCCATGGCCGGATACAGGATCTCCTCGACCGCCGGAGCGAGGCGGTGGATCTCGTCGATGAACAGGACGTCGCGCGGCTCGAGATTGGTCAGGATCGCCGCCAGATCCCCCGCCTTGGCCAGGATCGGCCCCGAGGTGGCCCGGAAGCCGACGCCGAGCTCGCGCGCCACGATCTGCGCCAGCGTCGTCTTACCCAGCCCCGGCGGCCCGAACAGCAGCACATGGTCCAGCGCCTCGGCCCGGCCGCGCGCCGCGTCGATGAAGACCTTCAGATTGCCTTTGGCCTGCTCCTGCCCGACGAACTCCGCCAGCGTCTGCGGCCGCAACGCGCGGTCGTAGGCCTCGCCGGGGGCGGCGGTGGCGTCCACCAACCTGTCCTCAGTCATCCCTACACCCGCTCATCCCGGCGAAAGCCGGGACCCAGTTCTGTCCAGCGTGACACCGGCGCTTCAGGACGACCGTTTGACGGACAACGCCTGCGAGTTCACCACCCAAAGCACTGGGTCCCGGCTTTCGCCGG
>DASRWP010000333.1:0-5109 GCA_035654535.1 Brevundimonas sp. | reverse complement strand
GGCGCGCGGCGGCCTGCAGGCCGGACGCCGGCCTCGGCCCGCTCCAGTCCAGACCGCGCCAGTCCGCTCCCGCCGCGCGGGCGGCGTCGCGGGCGAATACGGTCCAGACGGCGCTCTCCGGGGTCAGTCCGTGATCGACGGTGAGGGCCAGCATCCGCCGACCGTTTTCGCGCGCCCAGCTGGCGGCGACCTGCAGCAAGGCCATCGAGTCGCCGCCGCCGGACAGCGCCAGCACCAGCGGGTGATCGGCATTCGTCTCCAGCCGGGCCGACAGACCGGCGCGGACGGCCGCAGTCCAGTCCTCGTTCGGGATCGTCAGCCCGCCCGCCGCGGCGGCGTCGCGGCGGGGGCGGCCGCAGCGGGACAGCCGATCCGCGTGCGGGCCTCGGCGGCGCGCGTCCGCACCGCCGCAGTCGCCGCCTGCGCATAGCGGCGCGTGAACTCGTTCAGGGCGGTGCAGGCCTGGGTCTTGCGATCGGTGGCGTTGAGCGCGTTGGCCAGCTCCAGCGTCGTCGCCGGGGCCCAGGGCGTGGTCGGCCAGCCCCGGAGGGCGGCGGCGTAGGCCGAAACGGCCCCCGCCTGATCGCCGGCCGAGATGCGCAGGTCGCCGAGGCGGCTCGAGGCCTCCTGCGCCTGCGGCGTGTCGGGCCAAGCGGCGACCACCGTCTGCAACGCCCGGTCGCCACGCGCCGGATCGGTCGCGGCCAGCCGGGCGGCGGCGGTCAGATCCCGCGCGGCGTCGCCGGTCGGGGAGGTGGTGGGGACGGGCCCGCTCAGCTCGGCCTCACGCGCAGCAGCCGTCTCCATGGTCCGCAGCCGGCCCTCGAGTTCGCGCACGCGGGTCGAAAGCGCCGTGTTCGCGCCGCCCGCCTCATCGAGCTGGAAGGTCAGCCGCTCCAGATCGCCGTTGACGCGCTGGACCGTCGCCTCGAGGTCGGCCAGACGCCGGTCCATGATGCCGACACGGCCCTGCAGGGCGATCACCTCGGGATCGGGCTCGACCAGCACCGGCTGCCCGGCGGCGTTGCGCTGGGTCACGGCCCGCTCCAGCCGGCGGACGTTGCGGTCCAGCTGGTCCAGCCGGCGCACATCCCACTGGATCGCCGGCAGCGGAGCGGTCTGGGCCACGACCACCGTCGTCCCGGTGATCGCCAGCGCCCCCAGCACGGCGGCGAGGACGGATTTCTTCAGCAGGTCAGACGGTTTGAGCATGCGGTTTCGTCCCACCGATTTACGGCGGCTGCAAGGCGTCAGCTGGTCAGGCCCAGGAGGATGATGGCGGTGAAGAACAGTCCCAGCGCGATATTGGCGAACACCAGCAGGAACAGGGTCCTCCACCCCGCCGAGAACCAGCGCAGACCATAGGCCCCCTTCAACTGGGCGAACATGTGCACCGGGATGCCGAAGGTGATCAGCAAGGCGAACAGCCAGCGGAAGCCGGCCCACACCGGCGACAGCAGCACCGCCCCCATGAACAGGATCGACACGGCCGTCAGCGAATACAGCACGAAGACGCCGTGATCGTAGAGGGTGAACCCCCGCTTCCACAGGAACAGCAGGGCGATAAACGGGATCGACAGCGGGATCAGCAGGAAGCTGAATTTATAGGTGGTCTGCTGCAGCTTGTAGAGCGCCAGATCGGGGTTCAGCAGCTTCTTCTCGATGATCTTGTCCAGCCGCTTGCTGCCGGTGTTGGACTTGAGTTCGCCGCTGCGGGCCCGCTCGGCGATATTCGCCTGCCAGCCCTCCCCCGCAACCACCATCGTTTGCCCGGCGGCCTTGGCGGCACGCAGCCTGGTCACCTCGCGCTCTGCCCGCTTCAGGTCCGCCCGCTCGCCGGCATCCGAGTAGGTCTTGCCCTCTGCGTCAGCCGGCAGGGACAGCCCGGCTGTCGCCGTGGCCAAATCGGTCCGCGCCTCGACCAACTCGGCTTCGGCCTTTGCGATCCCCTGATCGACAGGCGCCAGTGTCGACCCGCCGCCCTCCCCGCCCATAAAGCTGAAGGCGAAGAACATCAGGAAGACGGTGAACAGATACATCGCCAGCGGCGAGACGTAGCGCGTGCGGCGGCCCTGCACCCATTCCCGGGTCAGGCGGCCGGGATTGAACGCCAGCAGCGGCAGGGTGCGCCAGATGCGGGCGTCGAAATGCAGGATGCCGTGCAGCATCTCCTCGCCGAGGTGCAGCAGCGAGCGATGGACGTGGGTCGGCTGGCCGCAGTTGGCGCAGAAGCGGCCTGTGGTCGGCTGGCCGCAATCGGTGCAAACGCTGTGGGGTTCGCCGGCTTCGCCCGTCGGCTTTTCGATAGCCCCGCCGACCAGCCCGGCCGTGGCGACCCCACCCGCCGCGTCGATGTCCATGTTCCGTCCCCCAGACCCCCCGCGATGTAGCGGCGGTCGGCGGCTTTGGTCAAAAGGAAAGGGGCGGCCCGTCTCCGGACCGCCCCTCGCCTTAACCTATGCGCCGATCAGCGCGTCGCGCCGGTGACGATGGCCGTGTGGGCGTTGCGGTTGCGGGCGAAGGCTTCCTCGCCCGAACCTGCCGCGATCGGGCGTTCCTTGCCAAAGCTGATGGTGTCGATCCGCCCGGCCGAGACGCCCCGCTCGACCAGATAGGCGCGCACCGACTCGGCGCGGCGGGCGCCGAGGGCCAGATTGTACTCGCGCGTGCCGCGTTCGTCGGCGTTGCCCTCGATCCGGACCGTCACGGTCGGGTAGCGCTGCAGCCACCCGACCTGGGCGTCAAGGCGCGGATAGGCCTCGGAGCGCACCTGATAGCTGTCGAGATCGAAATAGATGCGGTCGCCTATGTTGACGACGAAATCCTGTTCAGAGCCCGGCAGCGCCGTCCCGCCCAGATTGCCGCCGGTCACGGCGCCGCTGCTGTTGTCGGTGTATTGATCGTTGTTCGTCGCGGGCGGCAGGCTTTCGCCGGCGCCGGACTCCACCGGGCGACGCGGCGTACAGGCGGCGATCGCTGTCACCGTCAGGCCGATGACGGTCAGACGAACGAGGGTCGAGGGCTTCATCATCGGGTCATCTCCTGGTGAGGCAGGGCCTCAAGCGTGGCTTTGAACGATTGGTATGGCCGGGCGCGATTCAGCGCCAGCGGCGATAACGCGGGTTTGAGCGGCGTCGGGTCCGAAGACATCAGGTGGGGCATCCGTCCGGCCCCCCTCCCAGCGACGGCTGTTCGTCCAGCAACGGCGACCATGCCGGGTCCGACCCGCGACCAGAATAGCCGGCCTGTGACACCACGCGACCCGACAGGTCGACGGTCCACAGCCGGGTGTCGCCGCCGGGGCTCTGCCGCGCAAACATGATGTAGCGGCCATTGGGGGCCCAGGACGGACCCTCCTCGAAATAGCTTGTCGACAGGATGCGCTCGCCCGAACCGTCGGGGCGCATGACGCCGGTCGAGAACCGGCCTCCGCCCTGTTTGGTGAAGGCGATCAGGTCGCCGCGCGGGCTCCAGTTTGGAGCGGTGTACAGTCCGCCGCCGCGCGATACGGCGCGCTGCGCCGAGCCGTCGGCGTTCATCACATAAAGTCGGGCGCTGCCCGACCGGTCCGAGGTGAAGACGATCTGGCGGTTGTCGGGGCTGAACGACGGCGAGGTGTCGATGCCGGGATCGGTGGTCAGGCGGCGCACCTGCCGGTTGCTGAGGTCCATCACGTAAACGTCGGTGTTGCCGCCGCGGATGATGGAGAAGGCGACCCTGGACCCGTCGTTCGAGAACCGCGGCGCCAGCACCTGCCCGTCGAATTCCCCGAGGCTTTCCCTGCGGCCGGTCTCCAGATTGTACAGGTAGATGCGGCTGTAATCCTTGCCCAGCGCCACATAGGTGATCTCGTTGGGATCGCTCATCGAGAAGCGCGGCGACATGATGATTTCGTCGCCCTGGGTCAGATAGACCGGGTTGAAGCCGTCCTGATCCGAGATCGCCAGCCGCGACAGCCGGTTCAGCTGCGTTCCGCTTTCCGAGACGAAGATCACGCGGCTGTCGAACAGGCCCGTCTCGCCGGTCATGCGCTGATAGATCAGGTCGGCGATCTTGTGTCCGATGCGGCGCCACTGCTCGCGGGTCGCGGTGAACTGGTACGAGGCCAGCTGGCACTGGCGGAACGGGTCGTAGAGACGGAAACCGAAATCGTTGCGGCCGTCCGGTCGCGGCGTCACCGCGCCATACAGCACCGCCTGCGCGCCGATGGAGGTCCACTGCGGAAAGTTCGGGGCGTTGGCCAGCGTCAGCCCCGTTTCGACGAAGCTGGCCGGATCCATCGGCTCGAAATAGCCCGAACGGCGCAGGTTGGCCCGAATCACCCCGCTGAGGTCGGCCCCGTTCTCGCCTGTGAAGTTGACCACCGCGATCTGGTACGGGCGCAGCACGCCCTGATCGATCTCGACCTCGACCGGCTGGTTCCCGGGCGGCGTCTGGGCCGCTACGGACGTCGCCGCCATCGCCATCAGGGCGGCGCTCGCCAGAAGCCGGTTCAGTCGCATGGGGTACTCCGTAGTCTCGGACGTGGGGCCGGACCGTTATCGCCAGAGCCGCCCCCGAACGCCAGCATGGCCGTGATTGGGGCGACTTTCAGGCCCGGCCACGCTTGATCAGCGATTTTGACAGGCCCGTTCCGTATTGAAGGTCGGACGGGCGCTCACGCCGGGAAATCCCTCCGGAACATCGAACGGCGCGCTCTGTCTCAGCGCCCTGATGGCGCCGTCGGCGGCGGCGCGCCAGACGGGATCGCCGCGCGCGCCGATCAGGGTCGGGCCTGCCGTGATCCGGCCGTTGCGATCGATGGTGACATCCATCTGGATGCGCAGGTCGCGTGCGCCGGGGATGTCGCAAGGCAAGACCCAGTTCGGGTAGACCTGATTGAAGATCGCGGTCAGCTGCGGCCCCGTGGCCTGGGGGGCGGAGCCCTGCCCCTGCTGGCCTGTCGCGGGACGCGTGCCCGGTCGGGTCGCCGGACGGGGCGGACCGGCCAGCGCATCGAGGTCGAGCGTGTCTTCACGCGGGCGGGTCGGCGCGGGCGGCGTGGGGCGCGGCGGCGTCGGCTGCGCGCGTGGCGGCGTCGGCCGGGGCGGCGTGGGGCGCGGCGGCGTC
>DASRWP010000332.1:0-4928 GCA_035654535.1 Brevundimonas sp. | reverse complement strand
GTCCTTCAGCGTCTTGTTGAGTGCGTGGCCGATGTGGATGTCGCCGTTGGCGTAGGGCGGGCCGTCGTGCAGCACATACAGCGGCGCGCCCTCGGCCTGACGCTGTTTGCGCAGGTCGCCATACAGGTCGCCCCAGGCCTCGATGATCGCCGGCTCCTTCTGCGGAAGGCCGCCACGCATGGGGAAAGGCGTCTCCGGCAGGAAGACGGTTTCGCGATAGTCGCGTCCGGAAGAGGTGTCGCTGGCGTCGGCCATGAAGTCGTGTCTCGTCGTGTTGATCGTTCGCGTGGAGTCTCTTGGAACCCGGCGAGCGCGGGGCGAGCCCTGCGGCGCTACGCCGGGCGGCTAATCGAGATCGGGCGAAACACACGGACGGTCATGGTGGAGGTGGTCTAGCAGAGGCCTGTGGCAGGGCGCCAGCCGGGATTGCCAGTCCGGTGCGCCGGCGGGATAGTCAGTGAACGCGGAGAAAGCCCATGCGTCCGACCCTGCTCGCCGCCGCCCTCGCGGCCCTTGCCCCGATGGCGCTGACCGCCTGCTCGTCGCCGGAGGGCGCGCAGGAGCAGGCGCAAGCGCCGGCCGCATCGCCGCCGGGCCGGCCGGCCATCTATGAAGCCGCACGCGTCGGGCCGGAAGAGTTCGTTCGAGCACTCTACGCCGTCCACGTGTTAGGAACGGGCATGGGAGCGCCGGTCGCGCCCGGGCAGGATCCGATCTACGACCGGATGCTGAACGCCATGATCGGCGAGGATTTCCGCATGGCGGCAGGCGAGGTCCCGACGCTGAATTACGACCCGATCTGCGCCTGTCAGGACAGCGGCGCGTTCACCCTCGACTCCGTCGCCGTCCGAATCGGCGCCAAGCCGCGAGAAGCCGAGGCTGATGTGGTCTTCACAAACATGGGCGAAACGAAGCGGCAGACCCTGAAACTGGTCAAGGAAGGCCCGATGTGGAAGGTCTCCGACGTGCTCGTTCCGGGCGAGAGGCCGCTGACGGAACAGCTGATGGCGGCGATCAGCTGATCGGCCTGACGACCGTGGAGCGACGTTAGACGCCAGCGAGCACCGCTCGCGCCGCCGCGGCGTCAGCGGCGATCTGGACCTTCAGGGCGTCGAGGCTATCGAACGCCATCTCGCCCCTCATGAAGTCCACCAGCTCTGTCTCGATGGTCTGGCCGTAGAGGTCGCCGTCGAAATCGAACAGCCAGACCTCCAGAAGCGGCTCGTCCAGCGCGTACATCGGCCGGACGCCGAGGTTGGCCACGCCGTCGATCACACGCCCGTCAGGCAGTCGGGTTCGCGTGGCGTAGACGCCATAGGCGGGGCG
Organism: Brevundimonas sp.; assembly: GCA_035654535.1. Lineage (GTDB taxonomy): Bacteria > Pseudomonadota > Alphaproteobacteria > Caulobacterales > Caulobacteraceae > Brevundimonas. Next base: position 3,602 of record DASRWP010000332.1, on the reverse strand, counting down.
CATGTAATCACCCATGCGGACGTTGGCGGTCGGCACGCCGATGGTCCGCCCGCGCTTGTCGCCATGCGCCACCTCGCCCTCGATGGCGAAGGGCCGTCCGAGGATGGCGGCCGCCCGCGCCATGTCGCCGGCCTTCAGGGCCTCGCGTACGGCGGAAGACGACAGCTTCAGGCCGTCGGCGTCGTCGATCCGGGCGGTCACGTCCACGCTGAAACCCAGCGTCTCGCCGTGTCGGCGCAGGCCTTCAGGGGACCCGGCCCGGTCCTTGCCGTAGGTGAAGTCGAAGCCGACGGCGGCGTGGCGGATGCCGAGTCGGTCCGCCAGAACCCGCCGGGCGAACCCCTCGTCGGACATGGCCGCCATCTCGGCGTCGAAGGGCAGCAGGTGCAGCCGCTCGACACAGAGCGGCGCCAGCGCCCGCGCCATCTGCCCCGGCGTCATCAGCCGAAAGGGGGCGGCCGAGGGCTGGAACCAGCGCCGCGGGTGCGGATCGAACGAGACGACGGCCAGAGGCGCTTTCAACCGTTCCGCGGCCTGACGGGCCCGCTCGATGACGGCGCGGTGCCCGCGATGGACGCCATCAAAGGCTCCGATCGCGACGGCGGCGCCCCTCAGGTTCCCCGGTAGCGCGCGCCAATCGGTGACGATCTCGACCAAGTCAGTCCTTCGCGGGCCGCCGACGGCGTGGCACGCGCACCAGCGCCACCCCGTCCATGACCATCTTGCCCTGAACAAATCCCTCGCAGGCCAACTCGACACGGGCGGTTTCCTGATCGACCGAGACCACGCTGATACGTGCGACCACGTCGTCTCCGATCCGCACCGGCTGGTGGAACCCGAGGGTCTGGGTCAGATAGATCGCGCCGGCCCCGGGCAGGATGGTGCCCACCACGGCCGAGCCGAAAGAGGCGGACAGCAGACCGTGGGCGATGCGCCCGCGATAGGCCGTCTTCGCGGCGAACGCCTCGTCCATATGGACGGGATTGAAGTCATCCGAAGCCTCCGCGAACTGTCGAATCCGCTCGTCCGTGACGTGGATGATCTTCTCGGCGGTCATGCCGACGTGGAGCTCTTCCAGAATATAGCCGCCGGACGGGTGGGCTGTGACGAGTTCGACCATACGGCGGGGCTTAGCGCGAATTGCGCGCGCTCACCACGTCAGATCGAGCATGACGTAGCGGGCGTGGGTTCCCTCGGCCTTCAGCAGGGTGTCCGCCCGGGCGGGATCGAGGCGGCCGTCGGGACCGCGGGCCGCGTCGCCGTGGATGCCTTGGGCGATGAACAGGCAGTCCAGTTCCTGACGGTTGGCGCCCAGAACGTCGGTGATCACGCCGTCGCCGATGCAGAGCACCCGGCTGCGGTCGACCGGGCGTCCCAGAAGTCGCTCGCCCTCCTTCAGGGCCAGGTCGTAGATCGGGTCAAAAGGCTTGCCGACCATGGTCACGCGCCCGCCGAGGCTCTCGTAAAGGTCGGCCAGCGAACCGCCGCAGTAGATCAGTTGGTCCCCCCGCTGCACCACACGGTCCGGGTTGGCGCAGATCAGCTCCAGATCGCGGGCGGAGCCGGCGGCGAGGCGTTCGCGATAGTCCTCCGGCGTCTCGGTCGTGTCGTCGACCAGCCCTGTCAGCGAAATGAAGGCGGCGTCGGCCGCGCCCTTGGCGATCTCAAGCCCGAGGCCGTCGTGCAGCGGCCAGTCGCGATCGGGGCCGATGATCCAGACCGGCCCGGGCGCGCGCTTCACCAACTCCGCCCGCGTGGCGTCGCCCGAGGTGACGAACGCGCGCCAGCTGTCCCGGGGTACGCCCAACGCGTCGAGTTGAGACACGACGGCGTCTGCCGGGCGTGGCGAGTTCGAGATCAGGACCACGTGGCCGCCGTCGCGGTTGAAACGGCTCAGGGCGGAACAGGCCTCGGGCCAGCTCTCGCGGCCGTTGTGGACCACGCCCCAGACATCGCAGAGCAGAAGATCGTAGTCCGCCGCGATGTCGCGCAGGCCGTTCAGGGGGGAGGGGAGCGTCATCGCGCGGGCATAGCGGTTTCGGCGGCGGGGGTGAAGGCAGGGCCCACCGGAACCGCCATAGCCCATGCGGGGTTTCCTCACAGGGCTAGAGGGAGAGACAGATGCGAACCATCCTCACACTCGCAGGGATTGCCGCCTGCGGCCTGACCATCAGCGGCTGCGCCACCACCGACAACTATGCCTCGCGCTGCGAACGCGACTACGCCATGAACCGCCAGTACGCGACGGCCACGGGGGCGGCGCTGGGAGCCGCCGTCGGTGCGGCGGTCGCCGGAGAGCGCGACCGTGAACGCGGGGCCGCCATCGGCGCTCTGGCGGGCGGCCTGCTGGGCAACCAACTGTCCGAGCGGGACGATCCGTGTGGCTACGGCTTCAGCGGCTACAACCGCGACGGCCGCTATGGCTACAGCCGCGTGCCGAGGCGCGGGGATTACGGATACTATTGAAGAACTGATCCCCGCCGACCGCCAGGCAAATGGCGTGCGGTAGGCGGTTAACAGGCGGCCCGGCTATCCGGGCCGCCTGTTGCGTCAGAGGCCGACAACGCCGCCATCGTTCCTGGTGATTACAATAGTCGCTGACCGCGGCCGCGACGGCGCTGTCGATCCCGACTGGCTGGACGGCCAGGCGGACGGGAAGGTGGCCGGCAACGGCGCACCCGCGGCGAGTTCGCCCGGATGCTGAATGTTCACGAACACGGTGCGGCCGTCCGGCGTGGTGTCGACCCCGGTGATTTCGCAGCCCCGGGGGCCGACGAGGAAGCGCTTGAGCGCCAATCCCGGAGTCTTGCCCACGATTGTGGCCTGTGCGCGGGTCGCGCCCGTCGAATCCGTGTTGGTAATCGTCCTGGCGCCGCCGTCGCCGACGCGGCCGGGCATGGCCAGCAGCATCTGGTTGTTGGTCTGGTCGGTGAAGCTGCCGTCGTCGGTCTGGATCCAGAGCAGCGGATTGATCAGGCCTCCGGGGTTGGATGGCCGCGAGAACCAAAGGCCGTCAGGGCTGGCGAAGTCATTGGTTGCGTCCAGCCCGGAGAGGTTGACGTTGGCGGCGTTCAGGTCCGACCCGGCGCCGAAGGTGTAGATGTCCCAGGTGAAGGTCGTGGCGTCGGCGCGATCGCCCGCCTCACGCAGGCGGATGATGTGGCCGTTCGGATTGCCGAACTGGTTCGAAGCCCCGCGCGGGTCGTTATAGTGGCGTGGGTTGGCGGCGTCTGTGGCGGCCAGCGGGCGGGATCCCGCATTGGTGTTGGTCAGGGTCAGATAGACCTCGCCGTTCGCCGGGTTGACTGCGGCCCATTCCGGCCGGTCCATCCGGGTCGCGCCCTGCGCATCCGCAGCCAGACGGGTGTGGATCAGAACGTCGGCCTGGCTGGTGAAGGCATAGGCCGCATTGGACGCCGTGACATTGCCTTGGCCGAAGACCAGCGGCAGCCACACACCGTTGCCGGTCGCGTCGAAGCGGGCGACGTAGAGCGTTCCGTTATCCAGGTATTTGTCGCCGACCGCCAGGCGGTCGCTACGCTGGGCGTCGGCGGGATCCCAAGGCATGGCCGAGACAAACTTGTAGAAATACTCGTTGCGGC
>DASRWP010000331.1:0-4775 GCA_035654535.1 Brevundimonas sp. | reverse complement strand
CAGAAGTAGCCGATGCATCATCTGATGTTCCTCACGCCGGAGTGCGCCGGGAGCCAGGCTACACCGACCGGCGGTTTGCGTCAGCCGGGTTTTCTGAAGCGGTAGACGAACCGGTCGCTTCGCCCGCGGATGGCCTCGTCGAACACGCTCAGGGTCAAGTCGTCCGCGGGGACCCGGACGGCGTCGCTCTCCCCGTCGAAGACGAACCCCGCGGCCTCGACCTGGCGGCGCAGCTCGGCGGCCTCGATGCGGTGCAGGGTTCCGGCGACGCTGATCCCGGCTCCGGCGGCCGCCTGGTGATCCAGAATGACGTACAGGCCGCCGGGCTTGAGGGCGGCGAACACGGCGGCGTTCATCCGCTCCACGTCCACGCCGAACCGGGGGATGGTGAAGTCATGGTACTCTTCGCCCATGAAGACGATGTCGAGCGGACGGTCGAAGCTCATGGTCTCGAGCGCGCCGGTCACCCGGCTGACATTGGGGTAGGTTGTCGCCAGCGTGTCGCCAAATGCGTTTTCGCGCGCGGACGTCTGGTTTGGCACAAAGGCGTAGACGTGGCCGGAAGGCCCAACAACGGGCGCGAACAAGCGCGTGAAATACCCCTCTTCCGGCCGGATGTCGGCGATGACGGCGCCCTCATGCAGGCGCATGGCCTCCAGCATCTCGGCGGGCTTGCGCAGGGGATCGCGGGCGACCTCTTCGGGCAGACGGCGCGGGTCGGCGACCGCGGCCGCATGGCGGGCGCTTCTCTCCCGTGCGCCGAGCTCAAGCTGGGCCCTCGCGGTTTCGAGGCTGGTCGGAACGCAGCCGCCCAGCAGCAGGGCGCACAGCGCCGTCGTTACGATCCGCTTCATCGAATGCCTCTGTTTCGCCAGTGTCCACCCAGCTTCCGCGGCGAAAGCAAGCAGGTCAATCCAGAGACGTCCATTCCTCATCGTCCAGCATGGGCGCGAACAGCACGTCCAGCGTCGCCTCGTCGACTCCTGCAAGATCAGGCGGCGACCACTCCGGCGTGTTGTCCTTGTCTACGATCACGGCCCGCACGCCTTCCTGAAAATCGTGACTGCGAACTATCCGACCCCCGAGGCGATACTCCATGGCCATGGCTTCCGCGAATGAGGTCAGGGTTGCGCCGGTGCGAAGCTGGCGCAGGCTGACTTTGAGCGACTGCGGCGACTTGGTCCTGAGCACGGCCAGTTGCGAAAGCGCCCAGTCCGAGGCGTCGGCCTCGAGCGCGGCGAAGATCGCCTCGACCGTGTCATGAGCGAACAGGCGGTCGATCGCCGCTCGGTGCGCGTCGGACGGCGCCTCCCCGGGGTCGGACGACAGGGTGTCGGCGACCGTGCCCGGTTCGGACGGATGGGCGGCCAAGGCCGTCTTGAGGGCCTCAATCCGATCCGACGGCACGAAATGGGTGTGGATGCCCAGCGCCACGGTGTCGGCCGCCTTTAGCCGCGCCCCGGTCAGGGCCAGCCAGACGCCGGTCTGGCCGGGCAGCCGGGGCAGGAACCAGCCGCCGCCGACGTCGGGGAACAGGCCGATGCCGGTCTCCGGCATGGCGTAGGTGGTGCGCTCGGTCGCCACGCGGACGTCCGCCGGCTCGCTGATGCCCACCCCGCCGCCCATGACGATGCCGTCCACGATGGCGGTGATCGGCTTGGCGTATTCGAACATCAGGTGGTTGAGCCGATACTCGGCGAGGAAAAAGGCCTTTGCCTCCGAGGCGTCCCCAGCCCCGCTTTCGGCGATCATCCGGATGTCGCCGCCGGCGCAGAAGCCGCGCTCGCCGGCGTGATCGAGCAGGACGGATTGCACCGCGTCGTCCGTGCGCCACGCCAGCAGGGCCGCCGTCATCGCCCCGCACATGCCCAGGTTCAGCGCATGCAGCGCCTTGGGCCGGTTCAACGTGATGCGCCCGACGCCGGATTCGACGCGGGTCAGGACTTCGGAATCACTCATGGAGCCGCTTTTCCATGGCGTAGTTGTGGATGGCTACCCCACCGACCTCGAAATCCCGCCGGGCAAGGATGGAAAAACCGCGCCGCTGGAGAAACGGGCGGGCCAGTTCGCTGGCTTCGGCATACAGGCGGGCGCACCCTGACTCGCTGGCTCGGCGCTCCGCCGCTTCGTAGAGGTGGCCGGTGACCGGCGTACTGCTGGCTTCCGGGGACGCGTAAAAGAGATCGACGTGGCCGTCAGGTTCGACATCGATGAAGGCGACGACATCGCCTCCAGCGTCCTCGCAGACCAGTCGGAACCGCCCGTCGGACATCTTCGCCTCCAGCTGTCCGGCCGACGGGGTCAGCGAGGCCCAAACCTCGACCTGTTCCGTTGAATAGCGGCGTGGGCCCAGCTCCCGGACCGAGCGTTCGTAGAGCGGGCTGAGGACTGCCGCGTCGGAGGCGCGGTAGTCACGGATGGCGGGCGTCACTGACGCAGCATCTCCCGCGCCGTGATGACCCGCATGATCTCGTTGGTGCCCTCAAGGATACGATGGACGCGGAGGTCGCGGACGATTCGTTCCAGCGGATAGTCCTTCAGATAGCCGTAACCGCCGTGCAGTTGCAGGGCCTCGTCGGCGATCTGGAAACAGGCGTCGGTGGCCAGCCGCTTGGCCATGGCGCACCATTTGGTTGCCTCCGGGTGACGGGTGTCCATGGACCAGGCGCCCCGCAGGACGAGCAGCCGCGCCGCCTCAAGCTGGGTCGCCATGTCAGCCAGCTTGAACTGGATATTCTGGAAGTCAGACAGGGGTTTACCGAACTGCTTTCGTGTCGTGACGTATGACTGCGCCGTCTCCAGCGCCAGCCGCGCGCCACCCAGGGAACAGGCGGCGATGTTCAGACGTCCCCCATCCAGCCCCATCATGGCGTAGCGGAAGCCGTCGCCCTCCTTGCCAAGCAGGTTGGCGGCCGGGATGCGGCAGTCGTCGAAGGCGACGATGGCGGTGGGCTGGCTGTTCCAGCCCATCTTCTTCTCCTGAGCCCCGAAGCTGAGGCCCGGCGCGTCCTTTTCGACCACGAAGGTCGAGATGCCCTTCGGGCCGTCCTGCCCCGTCCGCGCCATGACGACGTAGATGTCGGAGGTCCCGGCGCCCGAGATGAAGGCCTTGGAGCCGTTCAGGACGTAGTGATCGCCGTCCAGCTTCGCCGTCGTGCGCAGTCCGGCGGCGTCGGAGCCGGAGCCGGGTTCGGTCAGGCAGTAGCTGGCGATCTGCTCCATAGCGACCAGACCCGGCACATAGCGGCCGCGGAGGTCGTCGGAGCCGAACTTGTCGATCATCCACGTCGCCATGTTGTGGATCGAGATGAAGGCCGCTGTGGAGACGTCGCCGCGCGACAGCTCCTCGAAGATCACCGCCGCCTCGACCCGGCCCAGCGCCATGCCGCCGTGCTCCTCGCCGGTGTAGATGCCGCAGAAGCCCATCTCGGCGGCCTGTTTCATCACATCGACCGGGAAATGCTTCGTCTCGTCCCACTCGGCGCTGTGCGGGGCCAGCTCGGCGTCGGCGAAGGCGCGGGCGGCGTCCTGGATGGCGCGCTGGTCGTCGGCGAGGGCGAAGTCCATGGGGAAGTTCCTGAGTGGTTCAGCGGCTTCTAGCCATGAGATGACCTGCCGTCACCACACCCCAGTCGTCATCCTCGGGCTTGACCCGAGGATCAGACGTTCGACCAACTGGGTCTCGCCGGACAGGCACAGCCTCGATCTGCATCTGACCCTCGGGTCACGCCCGAGGGTGACGGGCTGTATTTTTCGCTGTGAAAGTTTAAGTCCGCCGCCATGACCCAGCCGTTCGCGCCCGCCGCCTTCCCCTACGCCCGTCCCCGACGTCTGCGCAGCAGCCCGTGGGTGCGCCGGCTGGTGGCCGAGACGACGCTGACACCCTCCGACCTGATCTGGCCGCTGATCGTCCACGACGGACCCGAGGACCGGGTCGCCGTCGGCTCCATGCCCGGCGTGTTCCGCCTCAGCCCGAAGGCGGCGGCTGAAGCGGCGGTTGAGGCGCGGGACCTCGGGATTCCGGCCGTGGCGCTGTTCCCCAACATCGAGGGCGGCCTGAAGGACTGCGTCGGCACGGGCGCCACCGACCCGGATGGGCTGATCCCCGCCTGCGTCAGGGCGATCAAGGACGCCGCGCCCGAGATCGGCGTCATCACGGACGTGGCGCTGGACTGCTACACCGACCACGGTCACGACGGGGTGCTGGAGAACGGCCGGATCGTCAACGACACGACGCTGGAGCGGCTGGCGGAGCAGGCCTTCATCCACGCCCACGCAGGCGCGGACATCGTGGCGCCGTCCGACATGATGGACGGGCGGGTGCAGGCGATCCGCGAGGCGCTTGAGGCCAACGGGTTCGCCGACGTGATGATCCTGGCCTATGCGGCCAAATACGCCTCCGCCTTCTACGGCCCGTATCGCGACGCGGTGGGCTCGGCCAGGGCGCTCACTGGCGACAAGAAGACCTACCAGATGGACTACGCCAACTCGGACGAGGCCCTGCGCGAGGTCGCGATGGACATCTCCGAGGGCGCCGACGCGGTGCTGGTCAAGCCCGGGATGCTGTATCTCGACATCGTGCGGCGGGTGTCGGAGACCTTCCGCGTGCCGACGTTCGCCTATCAGGTGTCGGGCGAGTATTCGATGATGCGCGCCGCCATGGCCAACGGCTGGCTGGACGAGGAGCGAGCCGTTCTGGAGAGCTTGCACGCCTTCAAGCGGGCCGGCTGCGCGGGGGTGCTGAGCTATTTCGCACCGCAGGCGGCGCGGCTGCT
>DASRWP010000330.1:0-6333 GCA_035654535.1 Brevundimonas sp. | reverse complement strand
CATCCAGGCCTTCGAGGGCGTCTGCATCGCCCGCGCCGGCGGCGGCATCAACGAGAATTTCACCGTGCGCAAGATCAGCTTCGGCGAGGGCGTCGAGCGCGTCTTCCCGCTGATGTCCCCCAACATCGACGCCATCGAGGTCAAGCGCCGCGGCGTCGTCCGGCGCGCCAAGCTCTATTATCTGCGTGACCGTCGCGGCAAGTCGGCCCGGATCGCCGAGAAGCAGACCATCCGACCGGTCAAGGGCGTGGTGGTGCCGGAAACCGGCAAGGCCGAGACGCCGGCCGACAGCGACGCATAAGCCGCGTCACGCTGAGCAATCGGAGAGGCCCCGGTGCGATCGCCGGGGCCTTTTTTCATGGCCGCGCCGAGAGCCCCAGGGCCGTCTTCACATCGCGCCAGTCGATGTATTTGAAGTTCTGCGTGCCTGCGTCGTTGACGTCGTCCTGAACCACGACGACGCCCTCCGGGTACGGACCGACCGGCCCGCCCATCGCCGCCAGACCGTCGGTGCCGGTGACTCCGTCGACCGTCCCGCCCACCACCTTGAAACGGCCGACCCAGACCGGCGCGGCGCCGGCGAGGCGCCAGACGGGGAAGGTCGAGTCGCCCTGGCTGGAGGTGATCAGATAGCGGGCGGCGCCGTCCTCGAGCACGGTCAGGCCCTCGAGGTCCGCAACCATACGATCGGGCGCGATCGGCTGAATGAGCGTCCGGGCTGCGCCAGAGGAAGGGTCCAGCCCATAGCGCCACAGGCCGACGTTCTCCTCGCCGATGTAGAGGGCGTCGGTCGCCTCGTCGGCCGCGCAACCCTCCGAGATCGTCCCGATGTCGGCCCGCCGGACTTCCCGTGCGGCGGGCGCCCCCGCGCCGTCGGCGGCAAGCACATACTGGCGCAACTCGCCCTCGTGGCCGATCAGGATCATATGGACCTCGGGCCCGCGCCGGGCGAAGCAGAAGCCGTAGGGCTCGATCACGTCGGTGGCGATATGGCCCCAAGGCCGGACCGCGTTAGGGCCGGTCCCCGCCGGATCAAAGCGGTAGAGCGAGATGCCGGTGCGGCCGGGCGTGCGGTCGCTGGCGCCCAGCACGATCTGGGGGCGGCCGCCGATGGTCAGGCCCTCGGTCGCGTCCACATTGTTCAGCAGGCCTTCCGCGAGGAACTGCAGGACCGCGCCGTCGAAGCCATAGATGTACAGGCCGGCCTTCTTGTCCGTCCCCGCCACGAAGCCGGGGGTCTGGACCCCATTCAGCCTGATCGGCGTGGGCGAGGCCCAGATCGCGGGATCGTCGGCGGCGTCTTCGCCCCCCGTCCCGACCGACGGAGTCTCCAGACGGGCCATGACCGCCACGCCCTCGCCGACCACGCCCGCTCCCTCGCCCTGGAAGTCGACCTCATCCGAGGCGCAGGCTGTCAGCAAGGCCGCGGCCGCCACGGCCGTCAGGGTCCGGAGGGTCATGAGCTGTCCTTTTCAGAGCATATGGTGACGCCTGATCATGACGCGCGGAAGCGGGTCAACGGCAGAAGCGCGACAGTTGGCGGACGGAAGTTTGAAATCCCGTCTGTCGCCAGAACAACAGTCACCAGGGCGTCGACAAACCGCCGGACGACGGTCGCGGAACTGTCGCGCTCGCGTCGCCGCCCCGCCTTAGCTCGGCCTTTGGAGCGCCTCCCGGGGGGAGCGCCCATCGCTGGGGATTCCGACCTTGAAACACGCCCTTCTTCTCGGCGCCGCACTGGCGCCGCTCGCCTTCGCCCAACCCGTCTTCGCCCAGTCCGGTCCGGCGAGCGGTGCGCAGGAGCCGGTCAGCTCGCTGCAGGAAGTGATCGTCACCGGTGAGCCGGTGGTGCGCAACCGCACGGACGACGTGGTGCCGACCCTGTCCTACGACCTCGAATATTTCCAGCGGTTCGAGCCGCTGACGGCGGGCGACGCGCTGAAGCGGGTGCCGTCGGTGGCCTTCCTCTCCGACGTGCTGGAGTACGACGGCGTCCGTCTGCGCGGACTGGACTCGGCCTACACCCAAATCCTGATCAACGGCGAGCGCGTGCCCGGGGCCGGGCTGGACCGCAGCTTCTTCGTCGATCGCATCCCGGCCGAGCTGATCGATCGGGTCGAGGTGGTTCGCTCGTCGTCGGCGAACCGTTCCGGCGATGCGGTCGCGGGCACGATCAACATCGTCCTGCGCGACGCGCTGGCGCTTGACGGCGGCTACCTGCGCGTCGGCGCCCTGCATTTCGAGGACAGCGAGTACGGCCAATGGGGCGGGACCGCCGGCGCGGTCTGGGGCGGGCAGGTCGGGTCAGGCCGGCTGCTTCTCGGCGCCAACATCCAGGACCGGCGCAATCCGAAGAACAAGTACAGCGTCCGCTACGACGAGCCGGGCAGCCCGATCGTGAACAGCGAAGTCCAGACGGATGTCCGCGACGGAACCGACTATTCGTTCAACGCGGGATACGAGGCCGACGTGTTCGGTGGCGCGCTCAGCCTGAACGGCCTGTTCGTTCGCACCGACCGCTATCAGGACGAGGACTCCATCGAATACATCGGAGGGATCGAGACGGCCGCCAATCTGTCGACGATCAACGACAACGATCTGGACATCCTGACCGACAATATTTCGCTAAACGGCCGGTACGCGCGCGAAATGTCCGGCGGCGAGACCGTTTTCAAGCTCGGCTTCGCCTCCATCGACGACGAGCAGTCGGAGTTCGAGAACGAGGCCGAGTACCGCCGGGACGCGATCATCTTCCCCGACGAGGACCGGTTCACCGCCGACGCGACCGAGTACAGGATCAAGGATGAGGAAATCTCCGGGGCGATCCAGCACGAACGCGACCTCGGCGCGGCGACGCTCGGGTTCGGCGTCCAGTGGAACGACAAGACCCGCGACACCGACATCTCCGCGCCGCCGCGGGTGCGGTTCAACGTCCCCAACGCGCCGGCTCCTCGCCCGGCCACGCCGGCGTTCGGCGCGTTCGCCCCGATCCCGGGAGGCTTGAACACCATCACCGAAACCCGGCTCGATTCTTTCGTCATGCTGTCGGGAGAGACCGGCGCGGCGAAATGGGAGGCGGGCCTGCGCTACGAGACGACCGACACCACCATCGAGGATCTGACCGCTCCGGCAGCCCTGCGGCGGACGGACAACAGCTATGATGAAGTGCTGCCCTCCGCGAGCCTGCGCTACCGGCTCAACGACACAGATCGGCTGATCGTGTCGGCGGCGCGGACCGTCCGGCGACCGAACTTCAACCAGCTCTCTCCCGCGACGCTGGAGGAGGAGTTCGGGGATAGCGATTTTGTTGGCAATCCCGCACTCGAGCCCGAAAAGGCCTGGGGCTTCGATGTGGGCTTCGAACGTCGGGTGGGGCGCCGCGGGGTGATCGGAATCAACGCCTTCTACCGCGACATCGCCGACGTGATCGAGGAGACCAACACCGGCGTCACGGGGTCCGCGGGCGCGGGAACCTTCGTCTATACCGTCGACAATGTCGGTGACGGCGAGGTTTATGGCCTCGAATTCGATCTGTCGACGCCGCTGGACTTTATCGGCATGCCATCGACGGGCGTGTTCCTGAACTACTCATGGCTGGACAGCCGGATCGAGGATTTCCTCGGTGAGCGGCGGTTCAACTCCCAGTCCGACTTCGTGCTGAACTTCGGCTTCACTCAGGATGTCCCGACCTGGGGCCTCGCCTTCGGCGCCACCTATCGCGAGCAGGGCGACGCCTTCAGTCGGGTTCTGGCGGAGGAGGTCACCACATCCTATGGCGCTGACCTCGAGGTCTTTATCGAAAAGCAGCTCGCGTCGAACGTCATCATCCGTCTGACCGGCTCCAACCTGCTGGACGCCTCGAAGGACGAGGTTTTCGACAAGTTCGGCAGCGTCGGCGACCAGATCGCCCGCGATTACGACGAGTATGAAGTCGAGACCGAAGATTCCGGCCCGGTCTATCAGCTGGTCATGCGGGTGGCGTTCTAGGGCGCGCGGCTGGCCTCTCCCTCGCAAAGGGAGAGGCCTCCGGGCGTCAGTTGGGGTTCAGACGGTTGTCCGCGTCCTTCTGACCTTCAAGGCTATGCTTGAGGTCGCGCATCTGGTCGTGGCCGTCCTTCACCGTGGTGTAGGCCCGGCGGATGGTCTCGCGCGTGGTCGCCGAGACGCTGGAATCCTCGAGTGCGGCCTCGTACTTGCCCTTGATGAAGTCCTCGCCGTTCTCGACCGAGTTCACCACCGACTGCTCGTCGCGCAGCACCGCCTGTTTGACGTCGAGGAAGGCGCGGTGGGCTTTGGCGAGGATGGAGCCGTCATCCTCCGGCTCGCCGCCCAGCGAGCGGACCGTGCCTTGAAGATCGGTGGCGACCTGCTGGCGCTCGAAACTGCGGGCTTCGAACATCGTCCGGAAGTTCGGACGTTCGGTTTCCTTGGCCGCCTCACGGTAGCCGTCGGCGCTGTCGAGCGTGGTCTCGATCAGGCTGTTGAGGACATGGATGTCGTGACGGTTGGCGTCGGTCATGGGTTCTGTCTCGCTTTGTCGGAAAGGAGACGGAGAAGCGCGGACGGGCGCTTAAAAGTTTCAGCTTGGCCGTATGATCACAGCTTCGAGCGCAGGGACCAGAGCTCGGGGAAGCAACGACGGTGCAGGGTTTCCGCCAGGTATCCCACGCCTTCAGTTCCCCCGGTGCCCCTGCGCCGGCCGATGATCCGCTCGACCGTAACGACGTGCTTGTGCCTCCAGGTCAGCAGGGCGTCGTCGAGATCGACCAGTTTTTCGGCGAGCTGGTAGAGCGGCCACCAGCGCGTCGTATCGCGATAGACTTCGAGCCAGGCCGCCTCGACGCCTTCCGACGGCTCCCACGGCCGGCTTACGTCGCGGGCCAGCACCTCGGCCGGCACCGGGAGGCCGGCGGCCGCCAGTTGGCCGAGTGCGTCGTCATAAAGACTGGGCGATGCGAGGGCGCCGCGCAGCGCCGCGTGAGCCTCCGGCCGTTCCTCGTGGAAACGCAGGAAGCGGTCGTCCTTGAGACCGAGCATGTATTCGAGACGGCGAAACTGGTCGCTCTGGAAGCCTGAGGACGAGCCGAGCACGCCCCGGAACCGCAGGTAGTCGGCAGGCGTCATGGTCGCCAGGATGTCCCAGCTCATGGTCATGACGCTCTGGATGCGGCTCACCCGGGCCAGGCTCTTGTAGGCCGGGACCAGATCGCCCGCGCGGACCAGCGCTTGCGCATGGGCCACCTCGTGCAGGATCTGCTTGAGCCACAGCTCCTTGGTCTGATGGATGATGACGAACAGCATTTCGTCGTGCTCGTCGGAACGTGGATGCTGCGCCGACAGAAGATCATCCAGCGCCAGGTAGCCGGCGTAGGTCATGTCCGAAGGATGGTCGGCGTCCGGAGTGTCGGTCATCCCCGACCTATCGCCCGAGCCGGGCGCAGGCTCAAGGTCGGTCGTCCGCGTCGTGGCCGTCGCGCCCGGGGTCGAGCGAGTTGTCAACCCGATCGTCCCAGCCCTCGCGATGCGAGCGGAAGGCGAGCCCCATCAGCGCCCACGCGAGGCCCACCGTGCCGAAGCTGCCGATCAGCAGGGCGATCCAGCCGTGCAAGGGCAGGTCACCGCCTCCTATGGCCAGCCAGCACAGGCTGATCAGCCATGTGGCCGCGCCTGCGATCGTCGCGGCTGTCAGCAGATTGCGCAGGAAGCGGACGACACGACTGGCCATCCCGCCATCATGGACCTCCGCATCGCCGCGTGCGAGGCGGCGTATTACCGCTGGACCCACTGCCCCTGGGCGTTCCGGTACCATTGCCCTGAACTCAGGCGCGGCATCACGATGGTCTCGAAGGCGCGGGCTCCGGCGACGTCGGCGCTAGCCCCGGCCGCCTGAGCGCTGCGGGCATAGGCAGCGCGGCGGGCGGAGTTGGTGGCCTGAACCGCCTGTGTCAGGGCGGCGTCAGACGAGGCGGAGCGGAAGCCGAGAAAGCCGTCGGCCTGCTCGCCGACCACGCCCTGCGACTTGGCGGCGTCGATCAGCGACTTCTGGGCCGGGGACTGGGCCAGGGCCGCGCCCGCGGCCACGCCGAGGGCCGTAACGGCCGCGGCGACGACGAAGAGCTTGCGGAGAGACATCTGGATCAACTTTCGCATCAGAACAGGTTGGGGTTTTCGACGAGGAGGTCCTGAAGCTCCTTGTCGAGGCGGACGCGGACGTCAGCGTCGAGCTTGGCGTAGATCTGGATCGGGTCGACCTGCAGCCGCACGGTCGGGGTGCAGGCGGCGGCGCCGAGAACGGCGATCAGGCCAAGCAGGGCGACGGGGGTGCGCGTCCGG
>DASRWP010000329.1:0-3140 GCA_035654535.1 Brevundimonas sp. | reverse complement strand
GGTGAACTCCAGGTTGGGGCCCTCGACGATGGCGTCGACCGGGCAGGCTTCCTGGCACAGGCCGCAGTAGATGCATTTGACCATGTCGAGGTCGTAGCGCGTGGTCCGGCGGCTGCCGTCGGCGCGCGGCTCGGACTCGATCGTAATTGCCTGGGCCGGACAGATGGCCTCGCACAGCTTGCAGGCGATGCAGCGCTCTTCACCGTTGGGATAGCGGCGCAGGGCGTGCTCGCCCCGGAAACGCGGCGATTGCGGGTTGCGCTCAAACGGGTAGTTCACGGTCGCCTTGGGCCGGAACATGTACTTCAGCGACAGGCCGATGGCGCCGATGACGTCCAGCATCATCGCGCCCTTGGTCGCCTGAACGAGGCGGATGAACATCAGCGGCTTCCCCTGATCCCGCGGCAAAGCTCTTCCTTGCGCGGGTCGTCGTCCTTGGTGATGCGGCACAGGCGCTCGCGTTCGGCCTGTTCGCGCTGGATTCTCTCCTGACGCCGCTCCCACTGGGCCGGCGACGTCGGGTCGGGTTCGTAGGTCGGGATGGCGCAGGCGCCCGTCGCCAGCGCGGCCGCAAGGATCAGGAGCCGGATCATGCGCCCACCGCAAACACGCGCCAGGCGGCGACGATGACTACGGCCACCAGCGACGTCGGCAGGAAGATCTTCCAGCCCAGCCGCATCAGCTGATCGTAGCGATAGCGGGGCACGAAAGCCTTCACCATGGCGATCATGGCGAACCAGAAGATGGTCTTGAAGCAGAAGGTGAGGAAGTAGACTGTCTGCTCAAGCCAGCCCGGCAGCGCGTCCAGCCAGTCCTGCGGCACGCCGGGATTCCAGCCGCCGAAGAACAGCAGGCTCATCATCGCGCACATGAAGACGATGTTGGCGTACTCGCCGATCATGAACAGCAGGTACGGGGTCGAGGAGTATTCGACCTGATACCCGGCCACCAGCTCGGACTCCGCCTCGGGCAGATCGAACGGGGGCCTGTTGGTCTCCGCGAGGGCCGAGATGAAGAAGATGACCGACATGGGGAACAGGATGACCAGCAGCGGCCATGTCCCCTCGCCCCCCCCGAAGGCGAACCAGTTCCAGAACATGCCCTGCTGCTGCGTCACGATCGCCGACAGGTTCATCGTCCCGGCCAGCAGGATCACATTGATGATCACCAGGCCGATGGAGACCTCGTAGGACACCATCTGCGCCGCCGATCGCAACGAGCCGAGGAACGGGTACTTCGAGTTCGAAGCCCACCCGCCCATGATGATGCCGTAGACGCCCAGCGAACTGATCGCGAAAATGTAGAGGATGCCGACGTTCAGGTCCGAGATGACCCAGCCAGGCGCGAACGGGATCGCCGCCCAGGCGATGAACGCCAGCACGAAGGTCAGCAGCGGGGCCAGCAGGAACACGACCTTGTCGGCGCCGGCGGGAACGATGATTTCCTTGAGCACGAATTTGAAGAAGTCGGCGAACGACTGCAGTAGGCCGAACGGCCCGACCACGTTCGGCCCTTTGCGCATCTGCACCCCGGCCCAGATCTTCCGGTCCGCCAGCAGCAGGAAGGCCAGCGAGATCAGGATGCCGACGGTGACCAGCAGGATTCCGCCCGCGGTGATCAGGGTCCAGCCGATCGGGCTGGACCAGAAGGCAGGCGGGATCAGACCCCAGAGATAAACGGCCAGCCAGGCAAGGCCGGCGACCGCCAGCAGCCCGACCAGGGTCAGGAAGATCGCCGCCAGCGGGTTCTTGGGACGGGGATGAACGACGTCGGTCATCGGCTACTCCGCCGCCATCGCGGCCGGGGCGATCCGCGCGGCGGACAGCTCGGCCATCGTCGCGCTGGCGCGCGTGATCGGGTTGTTGAGGTAGGGGTCGCGCACCGGCGAGGCGAAGGCGACGTCGCCGAGGTCGCCTTTCGCGCCTAGCGAACCGACATCGAACATCGTCGGCGCCGGCAGATAGTCGATCCTGCCAAAGGTGGGATGGTCCGCCATCAGCTTGACGCGCAGGGAGTCGATGGTGTCGTACGGCAGGGTCTGGCCGACCATGGCCGACAGCGCCCTCAGGATGGCCCAGTCGTCCTTGGCCTGTCCCTTGGGGAACACGGCCCGTTCGGCCATCTGCACCCGGCCTTCGGTATTGACGTACAGGCCTGGCTTCTCGGTGTATGCCGCGCCCGGAAGGATCACGTCCGCGTGGTGCGCGCCGCGGTCGCCGTGGCTGCCCAGATAAATCTTGAAAGCGCCCGTCGCCGACGCGTCGATCTCGTCGGCGCCGAGCAGGAACAGCACGTCCAGCGCGCCCTTCTTGACCATGTCGACGGCCGACAGGCCGCCGGGGGCCGGCACGAAGCCCATGTCGAGGCCGCCGACACGGGCCGCGGCGGTGTGAAGAACGTTGAACCCGTTCCAACCCTCGGCGACCGCGCCGACCTTCTTCGCCAGGGCGCCGAGCGCGTTCAGCACCTTGGGCCCGTTTTCGCCCGACAGGGCGCCGGAGCCGACGATGATCGCCGGCCGCTCGGCACGGCCGAGGAAGTCCAGCGCCGCCTTGGGCAGCTTGGCCAGCGTCTTCGATCCCGCGCCCAGCCACGTGTACTCAAACGTCAGGGCCGCCTGTTCGCCGATCAGGCCGATCTCGGTCTTTCCGCCCAGCCAGGCCTTGCGCAGGCGGGCGTTCAGCAGCGGAGCCTCAGTGCGAGGATTGGTCCCCACGATCAGCACCGCGTCCGCCTGTTCCACCCCGGCGATGCCCGAGTTGAACAGCCAGCCCTCGCGCGGGCCGTAGCCCAGAGCCGAGCCGTCCTGACGGCAGTCGATGTTCGGCGAGCCCAGCGCGCGGAACAGGTCCAGCGCCGCCTTCATCGATTCCGCGTCCTGCAGGTCGCCGGCGACGACGCCGATGCTGTCGGCCGGGGCGGCCTTCAGCCGCTCCGCCACGACTGACAGCGCCTCTTCCCACGACGCGGCGCGCAGCTTGTCGTTCTCGCGCACAAACGGCCGGTCCAGCCGCTGGCGCTGCAGGCCGTCGACCGCATAGCGGCTGATGTCCGATAGCCACTCCTCGTTGACGCCCTCATGCACCCGCGGAAGGATGCGCATGATTTCCGAGCCCTTGGCCTGGGCCGAGATGTTTGAG
>DASRWP010000328.1:0-3583 GCA_035654535.1 Brevundimonas sp. | reverse complement strand
CAGGAGATCATCGCCCACCCCATGCCTCGCCTGCTGACCTACAATGTGCATCGCTGCGTCGGCGTCGATCGTCGGCTGGACGTCGGCAGGGTCGCCGCCGTGATCGCCGAGCACTCTCCCGACATCGTCTGCCTGCAGGAGCTCGATGTGGGCCGCGCCCGCACCGGCTTCGTCGACCAGGCCCAGGCGATCGCCGACCACCTGGCCATGACCTTCCACTTCAACGCCGCCATGCGGGTGGAGGCGGAACAGTATGGCGACGCCATTCTGACCCTGCACCCGGAGCGTTTGATCAAGTCGGGGCCCCTCCCGACCCTCCGCGGTTTCAAGGGACTGGAGCCGCGCGGCGCCCTGTGGGCCGCGATCGATATCGGCGGGGTCACACTAAACGTCATCAATACCCACCTCGGCCTCGTGCCACGCGAGCAGCGATTGCAGGCCGCCGCCCTCGTCGGACCAGGCTGGCTGGGCCATGCCGATTGCGTCGGGCCAACCCTGCTGACCGGGGATTTCAACGCCACCTCGGTGACGCGGCCCTACCAGACGCTGGCCGCCCGGCTGGCGGACTGTCAGCGCAGTCTCGCTCTTCGCCCGTCGGTGAAGACCTTCCCGTCCAGCTTCCCGGCGATCCGGATCGACCACTGCTTCACCAGTCCCGAGATCACCGTGACGGCGGTCAAGGCGCCCTTCTCGCCCCTCGCGCGAATGGCCTCGGATCACCTGCCGCTGATCGTGGACTTCGAGATCAGGTCGGCCTGACCGGTTCTGGAGCCGGCAATGTCCGGTGCGACCGGGTGCGGCGCTTCCACGGGCGGAAGGCGTCCCGGGTCGACGTCGGGTCACCCAGCTGGAACGCGGCGATGATCCGCTCGGCCCGGGACGGCGGTTCCGCCCCCAGAACGTGCATCCGCCCGGTGTCGAATCGCTGAACGGCCTCGCCCACCGAGCCGGCCGTGGCTTCCGCCGCGGCGAACTCCGGTCCCTCGACACCGATCCAGTGGCCGATCGTGCGGTGCCGGAAGGCCTTGATCGCGGCGCGGCCCTCCTCGTCGGTCGGCGCCGCCGTCACATCGCACTCCGTATCGAAGCCAAACGACCGGTTGTTGAGATTGGTCGATCCGATCCGCAGGAACTCGTCGTCGTAGATCGAGACCTTGGCGTGGACGATGATCCGCTCGCCGCCCTTCGTATAAGGCGTGAAGGCGAAGAAGCGGCTGTGCCGGTCGGCCTGTTCCAGACGGAAGAGCACCTGCGACCGGGCCTTGTCCATGGTGATCTGGTCGAACCAGCTGGGGCTCGTGCCCGTGGACACCAGCACGATCTCCGGGCCGTCGTCCTCCATCAGCCTTTCGGCGAGCGCGTCCGCCACGATGGGCGAGGTGAAATACTGATTCTCCAGATAGATCAGGCGGCGCGCCCGCCGGATCGCCTCCACGTGAAGGGCCTCGTTCTCCCGTACCTCGGCGCGGCCTTTGACAGCGGGTTCGGTTCGGGAGATCGCAACGGCGACGTTGCGCATATCGGGCTCGATGCTCTCCGGCCACGGGTCCGCGTCCGCGATATCAGGAACGGTCCGCTCCCCGGTCGAGCGGAACCAGCGCTCACGCGCCAGATCGCCGAGCGCGCGCGCGGCGGCTCCGTCCATCAGGCACATGACCTCGTGGCGCGGCGACGGGATGACGCCCGAGGGCTGGCATCGCCGGGGGTCTCCGTCCAGATGCTCCTCGGTATCCCAGCGGTCCGTCGCGATGTCGCCGCCGCCGCAGAAAGCGATGGCGTCGTCGATGATGACGGCCTTCTGATGGTGGCAGGCGCCAAGCACCCCAGGGCTGTCGAGGCGGAACTCGACCATGCGCTTGCGGAACCAGCCCTGGGCCTTGTGAGGATAAAAGCCTTGCGACGCCGCAATCAGGAGCGGCGACTTCCAGATGAGCAGCCTCACCTCGACGTCGGGATTGCACTTCACCAACATCCTGAGTTGATGCCCGATCTCGGCGTGGTGGTCGTCCGGCGAACTTTCCGGGTCCAGTCGGGTGCGCGGATCGAACTGCCAGCCAAGGATCACGACGGACCGGCGCGCATTCGCCAACGCGGCCCGCAGTGCATCGAAATAGGCGGCGTTCTCCATCAGGACCGCGTACCGGTCCGCGGTCTCGACCCGCCAGCAGGTGTGGCCCGGCTCCAGCAGGGACTCGCTGCGATCGTCCGGAAAAGTAGACATACGAGGTTTGGCCGTTCCGCGTGGCGGCGCCTGACGCCTCAAGCTCTACAGGACGCGCGCCGGCCCTTTCCGTTCCACACGCCCGCAACAGGGGTCAAGAAAGAAAATTCTTCGCGTGCCGCGAGATTGCCCGAACACGGTTTTGGGGGCATAAGGCCTACCAGTCGGGACAGGGGAGATCGGCGATGCAGGCGCTGATCGAGTTCATCGCGGGGTTTGTCGCCTTGCTGGCTGCCGTGGCCCTGTCCCAGTTCGGACTCGACCTCGATCAGCAGAAGCCCGAGCGCGAGATCCACCGGGTGCGCGACTGCGACGGAAGCGCGTCGACGGGCGTTTTCGCCGCGTCGAGCGAGCGCAAGCAGGATTGCTGAAGCGGCCTGACGGTATTCTTCGCCCTCGCCTTTGCGCGCCGCGATTGACCCGCTAGGGTCGGCTCGTCCTATTGCGCGGCGGTTCTCGACGCCGCTCCGTGACGAGATCACCGCATATGAAACCCACCCGCACACGGCCGCCGCTGAACCTCACAGAGCCTGAACCGCAGGACTCCGTCGAGCCGGCGTCAGAGCCGGTCGGCGACGCCTACGGAACCCCTGTCGAAGATCCCCCCATGTCGGAACGACGCCGGCGGCGGCTGGCGGAGGAGCAACGTCGGGCCCAGGAACACCTTGTGCCGGAACCGGGTGAATGGGCGACGGACATTCCGCCGATTGGGCTGTCCACCTCGGCGGACACGCCGCCGGTTGCATACGAACCGCCCCCGGCGCCCATCCCCGTGCGGCGGCGCGACAGCAAGGCGGCATCAGCCGGAAGCGCCTACCTGATCGCCGGCGTGGCGTCGGCGCTCTGGGTCGGCGGAGTGGCCGCGTGGTTCATGTATGAGTTCGGCGCCGGTGCGGTCGAACTGGAGCCCTTGCGGCTGGCGGTCTACGCCCTCATCGCCCTGGCCCCCGCCGGACTGGCCATCACCCTCGCCAACGCCGTGCGTCAGGGCGCCAGCCTGGCGGTCGAGACCCGCCGCGCCCGGGAGCTGTCGGAGGCGCTGGTCGCGCCGACAGCGCTGGCCGCGCAGCAAACCGGGGAGGTGCTGCACTCGCTCCGTCACGACATCGATCAGGCTTCACTGGCGGCGGAACGTGCTCGCAACGACATGGCGTTGCTGCGCGAGGCCCTGTCGCAGGAAACGCTGAGGCTTAACGAAGCCGCCGAGACGGCAGGGCTGACGGCGCGCCGGCTGGTCGAGCAGCTCGGGGGCGAGCGCACCGGGATGCAGGCCCTGGGCGTGCAACTTGATACGCAGGCATCAGGTGTGATCGAGGCGGTCGAGCGCCAATCGAGGATGGTGATCGACGCCTCCGACCTGGC
>DASRWP010000327.1:0-2427 GCA_035654535.1 Brevundimonas sp. | reverse complement strand
GCACGGAGGGCGTGTTCCGGGGCGAGGACATGGCCCACGCGGATCCCCTCGACGACTATCCGGACCTCGTCTCCAGGGCGCGCGAGACGGGCGCGGCGGCCGAGGCCGTGCCTGCACGGGACGGGGAGGAGGGCGAGCGCGCCGCGGCCCGGGTCGCCGTGGCCGCCCGGGATCGGCCCGGCCTGTTCGTCGATCTGGCCGCCGCCCTCGCCGCCGCCGGGGCGGACGTCGTAGGCGCGCGCGTCGCCACGACCCCGGACGGCACGGCGCTGGACGTGTTCGAGTTGCAGGATGGAAGCGGCGCCCCCTACGGCGCGGCCGAGCCCCGCCGCCTGTCTGGCCTGATCCGGTCGCTGGAGAGCGCGGCGCGCGGCGCCGGCTCCACCGCCGCCGCCCCGATCCCGGCGCCCAATCCGCGGCGCGCGGCCTTCGATGTGCGGCCCACCGCCATGATCGACCTTGACGAGAGCCCCACCGCCGCCGTGGTCGAGGTGTCGGGCGCCGACCGGCCCGGCCTTCTCGCCGATCTGGCCCGGGCCTTCGCCATCCACCGGCTGTCGATCCGCTCGGCCCATATCGCCGGCTTTGGGGAGCGGGCCGTGGACAGCTTCTACGTCACCGACGCAGCGGGCCTGAAGCCGGTGGGCGGCCCGGCGCTCGAGGCGCTTCGGGCCGACTTGGAAACGGTGCTCGATTGGACCGAGCGGTCCGGCCGCCGCCACTCAGCCCCGGTCCGCGCCAGCCTTCGCGACGTGTCCGAGCTGGGCCGAGCCCGCCCCGGGCGACAGCCCGTATCGCGCGCGCCGGAACCACGCTAAGGCGCTGGCATGGCGAAAAAGACCGACCCCGAGACGCAGCCGATGGAAGCGGCGCCGCCTGTGCCGTCGGCGACAGCGACCGGCGATCCGATCGTCCAGCCGCCCGCCTCGGGGACCACCGCGCGCAAGGGCGGCGGCATGATGCGGTCCTCAGCGATCTTCAGCGGCCTGACGCTTGTCAGCCGCTTCGTCGGCTTCGCCCGCGACATCGTCATCTCGGCCGCGCTCGGCGCCTCCGTCGGCCCCGCTGCGGACGCGTACAACACGGCGCTGAACTTCCCCAATCTGTTCCGCCGCATCTTCGCTGAAGGCGCTTTCGCCGCCGCCTTCGTGCCGGCCTATGCCAAGACGCTGGAGAGCAAAGGCGAGGCGGTGGCCGACAAGATCGCCACCGACGCCCTCGCCGCCGTCGCCTTCGCCACCTTGGCCCTGACCCTCGTCGCCCAGCTGGCCATGCCGTGGCTGATGGCGGTGATCAATGTCGGTTTCCTCGACGATCCGGCCCGCTTCAAGCTGGCGGTGGTGCTGACGCAGATCACCATGCCCTACCTGCCCTGCATGGCGGTCGCGGCCCTGCTCAGCGGCGTATTGAACGCGCGCGGGCGTTTCATCGTCTCGGGCGCCTATCCGGTCCTGCTCAACCTGATCATGCTGGCCGCCGTCATTCCGGCGCAGGGCGGTCAGATCGGCGCCGCCTACGCCGCCTCGTGGGCGGTGCTGGCCGCCGGTCTTTCGCAGGCCGGCCTGTGCTGGTGGGCGGCGCGCCGGGCGGGCGCCGACATCCGCATCGCCCTGCCGCGGCTGACCCCCCCGGTGAAGGCCATAATCATCACCGCCATCCCTGCGGCGATCGGCAACTCCGCCACCCAGATCAACGTCTTCATTTCGGGCAACCTGTCCAGCTTCGTGGCCGGCGGGCGGACCTGGCTGGCGACGGCCGATCGCCTGTATCAGCTACCGCTTGGCCTTGTCGGCGTGGCCATCGGCATCGCCCTGCTGCCCCGTCTGTCGCGGGCCGTTGCGTCGCAGGATGTTGCACAGCAGCAGGCGTCGATGGACGAGGCCCTGACCCTGTCGATGGCCCTGACCTTGCCGGCCGC
Organism: Brevundimonas sp.; assembly: GCA_035654535.1. Taxonomy (GTDB): domain Bacteria; phylum Pseudomonadota; class Alphaproteobacteria; order Caulobacterales; family Caulobacteraceae; genus Brevundimonas. Next base: position 509 of record DASRWP010000327.1, on the reverse strand, counting down.
CGCCGCCCTGATGGCCATGCCCTATTTCCTGATCGACGCCCTGTTTACGCGCGGCGCCTTCCTGCAGGTCGACGCCGTCAACACGGCCCGGGCGCTGTTCCAGTTCGGCTGGGGCGTTCCGGCCTTCGTGCTGATCCGCATCCTCGCCCCGGCCTTCTTCGCCCGGCGCGACACGCGCACGCCGATGAAATTCGCCCTCGTCTCCGTGGCTGTGAACGCCGCCCTCGCCATCGGCCTGTTCAACCTCGGCTGGGGCATCGCGGGAATCGCGGCGGCGGTCTCGGCGGCGGCCTGGACCAATGTCATCCTGCTGGCTGTGACGCTTTGGCGTAGAGGCCTGTATCGGCCGAGCGCTCAGGCGCTCTCCCGTCTGGCCCGGATCGGCCTCTCGGCGACCGGTCTGGCCCTGATCGTCGGCCTCGCCGCGTCCGGCCGCTCGCTGGTGGAGGCGCCCATCGCCGACCTGCTTGCGAGCATGGGTTCGGGCGGCGGCGCGAAGGAGGCCGCCC
>DASRWP010000326.1:0-3056 GCA_035654535.1 Brevundimonas sp. | reverse complement strand
CGGCGTCGCGACAGGGCGATGCCCTCGTTGTCCGCAATGATGTCGATGGCGTCCGCGACGTGGTCCAGATTGTAGAGCGGCTCGCCCATGCCCATGAAGACGATGTTCGACAGGCGGCGGTCTTCCTTGGGCGACGGCCATTCGCCGAGGTCGTCGCGGGCGACCTGCACCTGCGCCACGATCTCGGCCGCGGTCAGATTGCGGACCAGCTTCTGGGTGCCTGTGTGGCAGAAGGTGCAGTTGAGGGTGCAGCCCACCTGCGACGACACGCACAGGGCTCCGGCGCGGCCGACGTCGGGGATGTAGACCGTCTCGATCTCAATGCCCGGGGCGGTGCGGATCAGCCATTTGCGGGTGCCGTCGTTCGACACCTGCCGCTCGACGATTTCGGGCCGGGCGAGGGTGAAGGCCTCGGCAAGCTTCGCCTGGGTGTCCCTGGCGATGTTGCTCATCGCGGCGAAATCGGTCACGCCGTAGTGGTGGATCCAGCCCCACACCTGCGAGGCGCGCATCTTCGCCTTTTCGGGCGGGCAGATATCGGCGTCGACCAGCGCCTGACGCAGCCCCTCGCGCGTCAGCCCCGAGAGGTTGACGGGGGCCGCCGGGCGGACGGCGGTCGAGCGCGAGAGATCGAGCGTGAGGCTCAAGGTGGCGGTCCTGCAGGAGAGGGAGGCGGGCCTTATACCACAGATCGGGCAGGATTTAAGGCGGGGGCCTACTCCTCGGCCTCAACCTCATCGATCCGGTGGTCGTCCAGACCGAAGTGGTGGCCGATTTCGTGGATGAGGACGTGGGCGATGATCTCTGACAGGCCGACGTCGCCGCGCTCGCACCACTCGTCGAGGATCGGGCGGCGGTACAGGAAGATGCGGCTGGCCTCGGGCGCCGGCCCCATGCTGTCGCGCAGACCGATGTCGACGCCGTGATAGAGGCCGGTGAGCTCGAACGGATCCTCGATCTCCATCATCGCCAGCGTCTCGTCGTCGGCGAAATCGTCCACCCGGATCACCACGTCGCCGGCGAGCGCAGCGAACGGCTCGGGCAAGGCGTCGAACGCCTCGCGCGCCAGTCGGGCGAAGTCGTCGAGCGACGGTGCAGGTTGGTCGGTCCAGGTCATGTGAGGCAGCAGGCAGTAGGCAGCAGGCAGCAGGAAATGGGAAGTGGCGGCCGCGAACGCATTCGGTCCTCCGCTGCCTGCTGCCTGCTGCCTAATCCCTAGCCCCTCCCGCCCCATCCGGTATGGTTACCGAATCAGGGCGTGGGAGCTGATCTGACCAAATGGCCGAGGCCGAGATCGCCTATGTCGCGACAGCGGGCGCCGCGGGCCTCGCTCTGGCGCTCAGCGCATGGGCGGCGCGGCTTCGCGGAAGGCTGGCGATCCGCCACCGCGAGGCCGAGGCGGAGCTGACCCGGGTGCGCGCCGATCTCGCCGACTGCGACGGCGCACTGGCGGCCTTTGAGGACGTGCGGCTGGCCCTGTCCCCCGATGGACGGACGCGGCGGCTCGGGGCGCCGTCGGCGTGGAATGCGTTGGTTCGCGACATGGCGGCCGGGCCAGATACGGATCCGGCCGTGGCGGTGCTCGACGCGGTGCGCGCATCCGAGGGGCCCCGTCTCGACGCCCTGATCGACCGGGGCGAGCCGTTCGACGCGGTGCTGGAAGGATCGTCCGGAGCGTGGTCGGTCGAGGGCCGGTCGTCCGCCGGCGCGGCGTGGCTGAAGCTGTCGCGGCTGGGGCTGGTCGGCACGGCGGCCGAGAGCGGCCTCGGCCTGTTGGCGGACTCCTATCCGGCTCCGACCTGGATCACCGACGCCGCCGGCCGGCTGGCCTGGGCCAACCGGGCGTGGCTGGACGAGATGAAGGCCGAAAGCCTCGAGGCGGCGCGCGAGCAGGGCCTGAGCTTCGATCGGGGAGCCGACGCCATCGTGGCCGAAGCGGCGAGAACGCGCCAGCCGCAGGACGGCTTCCGCTGGACCACCGGCGGCGGCCGCCGCAGGGCGTGGCGAATCGTGGCCGAGCCAGTGCAGGGCGGGGCCGGGGCGGTGCTGGCGTTCGCCCTCGACATGACCGAGGCCGAGGAGACGCGCGACACCCTGCGCCGCCACGTCGAGGCGCACGACGAAACACTGAACCACCTCGCCGACGCCGTCGCCATCTTCGGCCCGTCGCGCCGCCTCGCCTTCCACAACACCGCCTTTCAGACCCTGTTCAACCTCGATCCGGCCTGGCTGGACGAGCGCCCGACGCACGCGGAGCTGCTGGACCGGCTGCGCCAGCGCCGGATGTTGCCTGAGGTCATCGACTACGCCGGGTGGAAGGCCAACGAGCTGGAGTTCTACGGCGCGACCGAGGCGGCGCCCGACGACAGCTGGTCGCTGCCGGACGGCAGAACGCTGCGGGTCGTGCGTCAGCCCCACCCGCTGGGCGGGGTGCTGCTGCTGTTCTCGGACATCACCGACGAGCTGAAGCTGCGCAGCCGGTTCAACGCCCAGATCCAGGTTCAGACGGCGACGCTGGACAAGCTGAATGACGCGGTCGCCGTGTTCGGCTCGGATGGGCGCATCCGCCTGCACAACGAGGCCTTCGACAGCTTCTGGGGCGTCAGCGGCGAGGCGCTGGATGCGGCGAGCGACTTCGACGCCGTGGCGGCCCTGTGCCAGTCGACCATGCCCGATCCCGCCCTGTGGCTGGGTTTGAAGGCGCGGGTGGCGGACCCCGATCCCGAAAGCCGTGTGCCGATCGCCGGCGAGGGCCGGACGGCCGACGGCCGGATCGCGTCATGGCTGACCCGGCCCCTGCCTGACGGGGCGACGCTGGTGGCCTTCTCGGACGTCACGGCGCAGCGCGGCCTCGAGCAGGCGCTGGCGGCCAAGGCGCAGGCGCTGGAGGAATCGACGGCGTTGAAGCGCGAGTTCGTGGGCAGCGTCTCGTACGAGCTGCGCACGCCGCTGACGACCATCGTCGGCTATTCCGAGCTGCTGGAGATGCAGGCCGACCTGCCGGAGCGCAGCCGCCAACATGCGGGGGCCATTCGCGTCGCCGCCAGTCAGCTGGC
>DASRWP010000325.1:0-1974 GCA_035654535.1 Brevundimonas sp. | reverse complement strand
CCTTCACCGCGACCCGCTACCACAGCCTGGCCGTGCGCCGGGACACCTTGCCCGACGTGCTCGATGTCACCGCCTGGACCGCCGACGGAGAGATCATGGGCCTGGCGCACAGGACCCGCCCGATCCATGGCGTCCAGTTCCACCCGGAATCGATCGCCACCGAACATGGCCACGCCTTGCTGGCCAACTTCCTCGACCTCGCCAACGTCCGCCGTACGGCGATGGTCTGACATGGCTGACGGTTTCAAACCCCTGCTGGCCAAACTGGTCGATGGCCGCGTCCTGTCGGCGGCGGAAGCGCACGACTTCTTCTCGGCCTGCCTGCGCGGCGAGCCGACCCCGGCCCAGGTCGCGGCCGCGGTTACGGCCCTGCGCATCCGCGGCGAGACGGTGGAGGAGATCACGGCGTTCGCCACCGCCATGCGGGACGCCGCCCTGACGCTGGATCACCCCTATGACGTGATCGACACCTGCGGCACGGGCGGCGACGGTCAGCACACCTTCAACATCTCGACCGCCGCGGCTCTTGTCCTCGCGGGAGCGGGACTGAAGGTCGCAAAGCACGGCAACCGGGCGCTGAGCTCTAAGTCTGGGTCGTCGGACGTGCTGGCGGCGCTGGGCGTCAATCTGGCTGCCACGCCGGCGCAGCAGCGACTTTCGCTTGACCGCGCCGGTATCGCCTTCCTGTTCGCGCCCGCCTATCACGGCGCCATGCGGCACGTCGGACCGGTGCGGGCTGAAATCGGATTCAGGACTGTTTTCAATCTTCTGGGTCCGCTTTCGAACCCGGCGTCTGCAAAACGTCAGGTCATGGGCGTGTATGATCCGCGCCTGCTTGAGCCGCTGGCCGAGGTGCTCGGACGGCTCGGCGCGACCCGCGCCTGGACGGTCCACGGACAGGGACTGGACGAACTGACGACCACCGGAACGACGGCAGTGGCCGAATGGCGGGAGGGCGCCGTCCGCAGCTTCACCGTATCCCCCGAGGACGCCGGCCTGCCCCGCGCCGACATCGCCGCCCTGCGTGGCGGCGACGCCGAGGAGAACGCCGCAGCCCTGCGCGCGCTGCTGGACGGCGCCCGCGGCGCCTATCGCGACGTGGTGCTGCTGAACGCGGCGGCGGCTCTCGTGGTGGGCGACCGTGCGGCCGATCTCGCGCAGGGGGCGGAGCTCGCCGCCGCCGTTATCGACGACGGTCGCGCAGCTAAAGCGCTGGCCGAGCTTGTCGTGGCGACGAACACGCCAATCGAGGACGCGCCCGTTTGACCGACGTGCTGGAGCGGATCGCCGTCTACAAGCGGGTGGACGTCGCCGCCCGCAAGGCGGCCCTGTCGCAGGACGGTGTGGAGGCGCAGGCGCAGGCCGCCAGTCCGCCCCGTGGCTTCCGCGCGGCGCTGGAGCGTCGATACGAAGAGACCCGTCGCCCCGCCCTGATCGCCGAGATCAAGAAGGCCAGTCCGTCCAAGGGCCTGATCCGCGCTGACTTCGACCCACCTGCCTTAGCCCGCGCCTACGAGCGTGGCGGGGCCAACTGCCTGTCGGTCCTGACCGATGGCCCCAGCTTCCAGGGCGACGACGCCTTCTTGGCTCAGGCCCGCAACGCCACTGCCCTGCCCTGCCTGCGCAAGGACTTCCTGGTTGACCCCTGGCAGGTGGCCGAGAGCCGGGCGCTGGGGGCCGACTGCATCCTGATCATCCTGGCCATGATCGACGACGACCTGGCTGCCGAGCTTCTGGCCGAGGCCGAGCGGTTCGGCATGGACGCCCTGATCGAGACCCATGACGAGGCCGAAATGGCCCGCGCCTGCGCGCTGGGCGGCGATCTGGTCGGCATCAACAATCGGTCGCTTCGCACCTTCGAGGTCGATCTGGGCACTACCTCTCGCCTGGCCATGCTCAGTCCCGTCCGCGCGCTGCTGGACGGCGCCCGCGGCGCCTATCGCGACGTGGTGCTGCTGAACGCGGCGGCGGCTC
>DASRWP010000324.1:0-2993 GCA_035654535.1 Brevundimonas sp. | reverse complement strand
TCGACTTGCTGGGCGACAAGGACAAGCGCGCGAAGTTCGACCGTGGCGAGATCGACGCGGACGGACGCGACCAGTTCCGGGGGTTCGGGGGCGGCGGCCAGACTCGCGGGTCCGGCGGCAACCCGTTCGGGCAAGGCGGCGCGCGGCCGGGGGGTATCGAGGACATTGACCTGGACGAGCTGTTCGGCGGCATGTTCAGCGGCGGCGCCCGGCGGGCCGAACCGCGCGGAGGCTTTGCGGGCGGCGCCGGGCTGGGACGCGGCGCGGACGTAAAGGCGACGCTGGAGATCAGCCTTGAGGACTCGATCTCGGGGGCGACGCGGCGGATCCAGTTTTCCGACGGGCGGACGCTGGATGTCACCATTCCCAAGGGGGCGGCGGACGGGCAGACCATCCGGCTGCGGGGGCAGGGGGCGCCCGGACCGTCGGGACGCAGCGAGGCGGGCGATGCGCTGATCACCCTGAAGATCGCGCCCCATCCGGTATTCAGCCGCGACGGCGCGGATCTGACGATGGACCTGCCCGTGGCGCTGGCGGACGCCGTGCTCGGTGGGAAGATTCCGGTACGGACGCCGGAGGGCGCGGTCTCGATGACCATTCCGAAGGGCTCCAACTCCGGCAAGGTGCTGAGGCTGAAGGGACGGGGGGCGTTCGTTGACGGGCGGCGCGGCGACCTGCTGGCCAAGCTGATGATCCAGCTGCCGGAAGTGGAGGCGCCTGATCTGATCAAGCTGGCCCAGACGCTGCGGGACGTCGGCCCCTACAAGCCGTGGCGCGACTGATGGCGAACCGACCGAATGTGAAGCCGGCGCGGCCGTGGTTCTCGTCAGGCCCGACGGCGAAGCGGCCGGGCTGGTCGTCACAGACACTGCCGCACGAACTGCTGGGGCGCGGCATCCGGGCCCCGGAAGTGGTGGCGCGATTCTCGCACGGGTTGGCGCGCACACGCGAACTGCTGGAGGTTCCGGACGACTGGACCTTGGTCTATGTGCCGGGGTCCGACACTGGGGCCGTCGAGGCTGCGATGTGGTCGATGCTGGGGGAGCGGCCCGTTCAGGTTCTGGCCTTCGAGAATTTCGGCAAGGTCTGGGCCGCGGACGCGGTCGAGCATCTCAAGCTTGAACCGGAGGTCATCAGCGCGCCCTGGGGCGATTGGCCGGATACGTCGCGGGTCGATCCGGTCAAGGATTTGATCTTTCCGTGGAACGGCACGACCTCCGGCGTCTGCGCGCCGGACGGCGATTTTATCGCTTCGGACCGCGAGGGGGTGGTGATCTGTGATGCGACCTCGGCGGCCTTTGCCATGGCACTGCCGTGGGAGAAGCTGGATGTCGTGACCTTCAGCTTCCAGAAGGCGCTGGGCGGGGAGGCGGGACTGGGCATGGCGGCCTTGTCGCCCCGGGCGATCGCGCGGCTGGACCGGTACGAACCGCCGCGGAGCGTGCCGAAGGTGCTGCGGCTGCGCGACGCCAACGGGTTCGACCGGATGCTGGCGTCCGGCTCTATGATCAACACCTTCTCGGTGTGGACGATCGAGGACTGGCTGGATGCGGTGGAGTGGGGACTGGCCGCCGGTGGTTTGCCGGCCCTTATCGCTCGGACGGAGGCCAATGCGGCCGCGCTGGACGAATGGGTGCGGCGTACGGACTGGATCGACTACCTGGCGCATGATCCTGCCGTCAGGTCCACGACGTCCGTCTGCCTGAAGATCGTCGATCCGCGAGTGATTGCGATGGACGAAGCGGCGCGACAGGCTCTGGTCAAGAGGATGAAGGCGCTGCTCGAGGACGAGGGCGCTGCCTTCGACGTCGAGAGCCACCGCAACGCGCCGGCGGGTCTTCGCATCTGGTGCGGCTGCACCGTCGATACGGCGGATGTCGAGGCGCTGACGCCGTGGCTGGGCTGGGCGTTCGCAACAGCGCTGGCGGAATAATCCGGCTGCGGGACGACACCCGCCGATTCCCCCGCTATAGGCTGCGCCCGCATTCCGAAATCCCGGGCAGCGGAGAACAGTCTTGGCGAACGTCGCGGTGGTCGGCGCCCAGTGGGGCGACGAGGGCAAGGGCAAGATCGTCGACTGGCTGTCGAACCGCGCCGATATGGTGGTGCGGTTTCAGGGCGGGCATAACGCCGGCCACACGCTGGTCGTGGACGGCAAGGTTTACAAGCTGGCGCTGCTGCCGTCGGGCGTGGTGCAGGGCAAGCCCTCGATTATCGGCAACGGCGTTGTGGTCGATCCCTGGCATCTGGTCGCCGAAATCGCGAAGATCGAGGCGCAGGGCATACGCATCAGCCCGGACGTGCTGATCGTCGCAGACAACGCCTGTCTGATCCTGCCTATCCATCCGGCGTTGGACGTCGCGCGGGAGGCGGCCGCGAGCGCGCCCGGCGCGCGGATCGGCACGACCGGACGCGGCATCGGCCCGGCCTACGAGGACAAGGTCGGCCGTCGGGCGATCCGGGTCTGCGACCTGGCCAATGTCGATGACCTGAAGGTCAAGATCGAGCGGCTGCGGTCGCATCACGATCCGCTGCGGGCGGGGCTGGGGCTGGAGCCGATCGATCCGGAGGCGCTGCTGGCCTCGCTGCTGGAGATCGCACCGAATATCCTGCCCTATGTGCAGCCGGCGTGGCGGGTGCTGGATCAGGCGGGCAAGGCCGGCAAGCGGGTGCTGTTCGAGGGGGCGCAGGGCGCCTTCCTCGACGTCGATCACGGCACCTATCCCTATGTAACCAGCTCGAACACGGTCGCCGGTCAGGCGGCGGCAGGCTCCGGCATCGGGCCGAAGGGCGTCGGCTATGTGCTGGGAATCGTGAAGGCCTACACCACGCGCGTGGGCGAGGGGCCGTTCGCCTGCGAGCTGAACGACGCGGTGGGCGAACATCTGGCGACCGTCGGTCGCGAGGTCGGCGTGAACACCGGCCGGGCGCGGCGGTGCGGCTGGTTCGACGCGGTGCTGGTGCGCCAGTCGGTGGCGATCAACGGGATCGAT
>DASRWP010000323.1:0-6915 GCA_035654535.1 Brevundimonas sp. | reverse complement strand
TATCTTTCCAGCCTCGCCAATGCGGCGCAGGACCGGAAGGTCACGCCCGCGGGACTGCGGACCGCGATTGAGGCCGGACCGTACTCGTCGGCGGAGTCGCGGCAGCGCCGCCTGATCGACCGGATCGGCCATGTCGAGGAGGCGGAAGCCGAGATCAAACGCCGCGCGGGCCGCGGCGCCGAACTGGTGGAACTGTCCGATTACGCGTCCGCCCGCGGCGAGCGCGCGGGGTCGGGGGCGAAGGCCATCGCCATCATCGGGGGCGAGGGCGCAATCGAAACCGGGACGGGCGGCGGCGCGGATCCGTTTGGCGGTGGTTCGTCGATCCAGTCCGATGATCTGGCCGAGGCGATCTACGACGCCATCGAGGACGACGCGGTCAAGGCCATCGTCTTCAGGGTGTCGTCGCCCGGCGGCTCACCCGAAGCGTCGGAGCAGATCCTCGCGGCCGTCCGGGCCGCCAAGGCGGCGGGCAAGCCGGTGGTGGTCTCGATGGGCGACTACGCGGCGTCGGGTGGCTACTGGGTCAGTTCGGAGGCGAACTGGATCGTGGCGCAGCCGACGACCCTGACGGGCTCCATCGGCGTGTTCGGAGGCAAGTTCGTGCTCGCCGACGCGCTGGGGCGGTTCGGCGTCGACCTGCGCAACATCTCCGTCGGCGGAGAGTACGCCGACGCCTTCTCGCCGGCCCAGTCGTTCACGCCGTCCCAGCGGGCGGCGTTCGCGGCCCAGATCGATCGCACCTACGAAGAGTTCATCACTCGTGTCGCCGCAGGTCGCCGGCTCCCGCCTGAGCGCGTTCGCGAAATCGCCCGTGGCCGCGTGTGGACGGGCGCCCAGGCGAAGGAGATCGGCCTCGTGGACCAGCTGGGCGGCGTCGAGGAAGCCGTCGCCAAGGCGCGTGAGCTGGCCCGCATTCCCGCCTCGGAATCGGTCACCTTCAAGCGCTTCCCGAGGCAGACGTCCCCGTTCCAGGCCATTGCCGAGATGTTCGGCGTCTCGGGCGAGGCGGCGCGCGTCCTCATCGGGATCGGGGGGGTCATGAACGACCCCGCGGCGGAGGCGACGGTTCGCCGCATCCGGACCGATCGTGCGCGGGCGTCAGGCGGGTCCGTGCTGGCCGATCAGCCGTGGTAGAACCGGAACACTCGCCTGTGAAGCGGCCGTCATTGACCGTTCATCTTGATGGACCGAGAGTGATCCTGAGGCGTTGTTCACGGCGTCTGCGAAGGTAAAGTCATGACCCAGCCCGACCGTCTGATCCCTGGTTCCGGAGCCGCCGCGGCCATGCGCCGACCGGCGAACGGGCTGGTGGCGTCGATCGTCTGGCTCGGCGGCCTGATCGCGACTCTGGCCGCCATGGCCGTGGGCGCCGTGCTCGCGGTCTTCACCGCTGCCGCCGTCGCGGTGATCGCCCTGTTCGCCGCTGTCGTTGTCTTCCTCGCCGGACTGGCCATGGGCGCCCGCCGCAAGGTGACCCGTCGCGCGGCGCCGGCCGACGACGTGATTGAGGCCCGCAAGGTGGACGGCGCCTGGGTCGCCTACGGCTGGGAGCGGCCGGGCCGCTAGGCGTGCTGGTCGTCAAGGACGTTCAGTCCCCGAACTTCGACGAGCGTCGGGCCCCGCCCGACATGCTGGTGCTGCACTACACCGGCATGCGAACGGCGGACGCGGCCGTCGAGCGGCTCTGCGATCCCACGGCCAGGGTTTCGGCCCACTATGTGATCGCCGAGGACGGCTCCATTCTAAGGCTGGTCCCCGAGGAGCGCCGCGCATGGCACGCCGGACAGGGCGCCTGGCAGGGCGAGACCGACTGCAACGCAGCTTCGATCGGCATCGAGATCGTCAATCCGGGTCATGAATTTGGCTATCGCGACTATCCCGAGGCCCAGATCGACGCCGTGATCAGCCTGATCAGCGATATCCGCACGCGCTGGACCATCCCTGATGTCCGCATCATCGGCCACTCCGACCTGGCCGCGGAGCGCAAGCAGGATCCGGGCGAGCGGTTTCCGTGGAAGCGGCTGGCGTCCGTGGGTCATGGCCTGTGGTTCGAGCCCGCCCCCGAGAGAATCGAGGCGCTCGGTCCGCCGCTCGCGGTCGGCGACGAGGGCCTTGGCGTGATCGTCCTTCGCGCCGGGCTGCACCGGCTGGGTTACGCGCTTCAGCCCGGCGGGACCTACGACGAGGCCACCCGCCTCACGGTTCAGGCGTTCCAGCGGCACTGGAGGCCTGCGTCTGTGGACGGGGTGGCGGACGGCGAGACCCGTGCGACCCTGATGGGCGTGCTGCAGCTGGCGACGGCGGAGAGCGTGACGGGGGTGATGAACTAGGCCCCCGGCCTCCCTCCGCCGAAGTGGGGAGGGAGAACGTTGACCTGTTCCATCATCGCGCCCAATTGGGTCGGGTCAGACGGCCGGGCGGTCGCGGCGTGGCCAGAGCTTGCTTTGTCTCCGTCGAGGAAAGTCCGGGCTCCACGGTGAAAAGGCGGCGGGTAACGCCCGCCCGGGGCAACCCGAGGGATAGCGCCACAGAAAGCAAACCACCTGCCCCTCGGGGCGGGTAAGGGTGAAAGGGTGGGGTAAGAGCCCACCGCGGACCTGGCAACAGGGACGGCATGGCAAGCCCCGCCTGGAGCAAGACCGAATAGGGATGCCGCGCGGGTTCGCTCGCAGGGTTCATCGCCCGAGGCGTCCGGGTAGGTCGCGAGAACCGTCCGGCAACGGGCGGTCCAGAGGAATGATCGTCGCCGCTCTTCGGAGCGGAACAGAACCCGGCTTACAGGCCGTCTGACATTTTATCCTTTCGGGCGCTAACGCTCAGCTCGCGGAGCTTCGCTGCTTGAGCGCGGCGCCCGCGACGAGGTCGCTCACTGCTTGAGCGCAGGTGCGCACCGCACGGGACATCGCGGGTCCGTCCACAGCCTGTCTATACTTCGCTTGTTCTATGTATGTTCTGTGCTTTACCGGCCGCAGAGGGCGAAACGAGGTTAACCGGCGTCAACTAATCCCATTGAGACCCATTTGATCCCATGCTATCCCAGCAGCTGAGGGTGTTCATGGGATTTAGGGGGCGGATCGGAAGGTCCGTAGTGGGGCAGGCGTGTTTCTCTCGACCTACGAGAAACAACTGGACGGCAAGCGGCGCCTGCTGATCCCGCAGGAGTTCCGCACAGCCGACAACGGCGCAGAGCACGGCGTCTTCTGCTTCTTCTCGATGGCGTCCGACTGCCTTGAGGCTGGCGGCGACAAGCTGATGGCCGAGTATGTGGCGCGGATCGAAGCCCTGCCGTTCGGCAGCGACCGGCGCACCGCCCTTGAAGAAACCTTCTACGCAGGGCAGCGGCCGCTCGCCTACGACGGCGGCGGGCGGATCACCTTGCCGGAGAGCCTGTGTCAGGACGCCGGGCTGGGCGAGGACGTCGTCATTGTCGGCCTGGGGCCGCGCTTCCAGATATGGGATCGCGCGGGCTGGACCGCCCGGCGCGAGGCCCGCCGGGCGCTGGCCCGTCAGGTCATGCTGGGCGACGACGTGGGGGAGGGCGCATGAGCGGCTCTCATGCGCCGGTCCTCCTGGGCGAGGTCATCGAGGCGCTGGGGCCCAGGGCGGGCGACGTGATCATCGACGCCACTTTCGGCGCGGGCGGCTACACCCGCGCCATACTGGCCACGGGCGCCACGGTGATCGGGCTGGACCGCGACCCGACGGTTCAGCCATTCGCCGACGCCGTCGCCAACGATCATCCGGGCCGGTTCCGGCTGATCCGCACGCCCTTCTCCGGCCTCGCCGACGCCTTCGCCGAGTCGGGCGCCGCGCGGCTGGACGGCGTCGTGTTCGACATCGGCGTCTCGTCGATGCAGCTGGACCAGGCCGAGCGCGGCTTTTCCTTCATGCGCGACGGGCCGCTGGACATGCGGATGAGCGATGAGGGCGAGACGGCCGCCGACATCGTCAACACATGGGACCACGGGCCAATGGCCCACATCTTCAAACTGTACGGCGACGAGCGGCAGTCGGGTCGTGTGGCGACCGCCATCCTGCGCCGTCGGATCGAGCGGCCGTTCGAGCGGACGCTGGACCTCGCCGCCGTGGTCGAAAAGGCGCTGGGCGGACGGCGCGGCGCGGCGATCCATCCGGCGACCCGCGTGTTTCAGGCTCTCCGGATCGCGGTCAACGACGAACTGGGCGAGCTCCGCGCCGGCCTCGAAGCCGCAGAGGCGACGCTGGCGCCGGGCGGGCGGCTGGCGGTCGTGACCTTTCACTCGTTGGAGGATCGGATCGTGAAGGCGTTCCTGACCGAGCGGACCGGCAATGCGCCGGGCGGCTCGCGTCATGCGCCTGTCGCCGTCGAGACCCGCAAGCCCAGCTTCACCCTGTCGTTCAAGGGCGCGCGCGAGGCCGCAGAGGCCGAGTTGGCGACCAACCCTCGCGCCCGGTCGGCCAAGCTGCGCGCCGCGGTCCGCACCGACGCCGCGCCGTGGGGGAGGATCGCCGCATGAGCGCCGCCATCGCGACCCTGAACCGCCTCTACGCATGGAAGGTCCGCGGTGTTCGCTGGGTCGAGATCATCGGCGTTCTTCTGGTCGCGGCGATGGTGTTCTCCGTCTATGTGGCCAAGGCCGCCGCCGCGCGGGAGAGCGCGCGGATCAGCGACCTGGAACGCCAGATCGGCGACAACGGCCAGCGGGTGCGCCTGCTGCGCGCCGAGGTCGCCCGGCTGGAGCAGCCCGCCCGGCTGGAAGCACTTTCGCGCGGGGCCGGTCTGGGACCTGTCGATGTGCGTCGGCAGACGACCGAAGACAGTTTGCCGACGCTCGCTCCCGTTCCCGAGCCTGAACCGCCAGTCGTCGTCGTCGCCCCGACCCCTGCGCCACCCGTCGCAGGCCCGCCTGTCGGTGGTGTGGCGGCCGGATCCGGCGCGGAGGCGGTCCGATGAGCGCGCACGATCCGCTCGCTGGCGGTCGTCCCGCCTACGGGGTCCACCGTTATGCGCCCTCCTGGCGGTGGCTGACCGAAGGCATGTGGTGGGTCGAACATTCATTCGGTCGCGCTCGCGCCGACGCCCGGCCCGAGGAAGACACCCGGGTTCGCATCTTTGTGCTGCTGGCCCTGTTTTCGGCGGTGTTCGTCTGTCTGGCCCTCGGCGCGGCGCGCGCCGCCCTGCTGGCCCCGCACGGCGCGGCCGGTGTCGCGTCCCATCCGAACGCGGTGGTCCGCGCAGACATGATCGACCGCAACGGAGCCCTGCTGGCGACCAACATCACGCACTACGGCCTCTATATAAACCCCTCGGAGGTGTGGGACCGGCGCGAGGCGGCGGCGAAAATCCGCCGCGTGCTTCCCCGTGTTTCGGCCAGCCGCCTGAACCGGGTCCTGAACGGCGAGCGCCGGCTTCTGCTGGTCAACCGCCTGACGCCGCAGGAGAAGGTGGCGGTCCACGGGCTGGCGCTGGGCGGGGTGACGTTCGAGCCCGAGGACGTGCGGGTCTATCCGCTGGGCCAGTCGGCGCGGCACGTGGTCGGCAACGTCGACACGGGCGGCGTTGGCCTGTCGGCGGCCGAACGGGCCTTCAATGACGAAATCCGCGCCGCGGGCGCCCGGGGCGAGGCCTTCCAGGTGTCCATCGACCTGCGGGTGCAGGGCGTGCTGGAGAACGAGCTTGCCGCCGCCGCCGCCGCGACCGGAGCCAAGGGCGCCGTCGGCATCATCACCGACGTGCAGACGGGCGAGGTTCTGGGGATGGCCAGCTACCCCGCCTCGAACTCGCGCAACCTCGCCTCGGCTGCGACCTACGAGATGGGCTCGGTGTTCAAGACCTTCACTGTCGCCGCCGCGATCGACACCGGCCGCGCCGACATGAACACCCTGCTCGACGCCTCGGAGGCCCTGCAGATCGGCAAGCGCCGCATCACCGACTTCCACGCCCAGAACAAGGTGATGACGCTGGAGGAGGTCTATCTCCACTCGTCCAACATCGGCACCTCGCGGCTGGCGACCGAGATGGGCCCGCGCGTGATGCGCGACTATTTCGAGCGCTTCGGCCTGATGAGCAAGGCGCCGTTCGAGATCGCCTCCGAGACACCGATCGTGCCGCGCGAGTGGTCCGACTCGACGCTGGCTTCGCTGTCATTCGGCTACGGCGTATCGATCACGCCGCTGCAGATGGCGGCGGCGATGCAGGCTCTCACCAACGGCGGGCGCTACATCCCCCTGACCCTGCGCAAGGGCGGACGGCCCGACGTTCAGGCGCGGCAGGTTATCTCGCCCGAGACCTCGCTCACCATGCTGGATCTGATGCGCCGCAACGTGGTCCGGGGCTCGGGCGGTCGGGCCGAGGCCCCGGGACTGCGCGTCGGCGGAAAGACCGGCTCGGCCAACAAGTCTGTCAACGGCCGCTACTCGACCGCTCATGCCATCGGCACCTTCGCCGGAGTCTTCCCTGCAGACGGGCCGCTGAACGCGCGCCGGTACCAAATTCTGGTGCTGATCGACGAGCCGCAGACCTTCCCGCGGACGGGGGGCTTCGTCGCCGCTCCGGCCGTCGGCCGCATCGCCGACCGCATCGCGCCCTTCCTCGGCGTCCAGCGGCGAGCAGACGCCTACCGCACCGCCGTGGGCGAGGTCGTTCCCGTGATCGAGGACCAGGAAGGGGACGGCCGATGATGGCCGCTCCGCCTGCGATGAAATTGTCCGAACTGCTGCGTCGCGACGTCAGCTCGGACCCGGTCATCACCGGTGTCACGGCCGATAGCCGCAAGGTCGGACCGGGCTCCCTGTTCGTGGCCCTGCCCGGCAGCGCCGCCGACGGGCGGGCATTCATTCCGCAAGCCCTGTCGCAAGGGGCCGCCGCAGTCCTGGCTCCGGCCGACACCGACGCAGCTTTGGCGCCGGTGCTGGTGACCTCGGGCGACGTGC
>DASRWP010000322.1:0-8357 GCA_035654535.1 Brevundimonas sp. | reverse complement strand
GTCACCCGGTTCAGAACGGTCTCGAAGGCGGCGATCTGTGGCGACGACAGAATGTCCATGCCGCCGACCATGACAGAGACCCGTTGTTGGCCGGTTAAGGGCGCTGGACCGGTCGGACGCCCGTGGCGGGGGTCGTACCGTTCAGCACCGTGGCCTCTATCCACCATTCGGGGTGACGTCCCTGCAGGGTTCGCGCGGCCGAGCGCGCGTCATCCACGGTGTCGAACAGTGCGAAGACGGTGGCGCCCGACCCCGACATCCGCGCCAGCCGCGTGTCCTGCATCCGGCGTGCTTCGTCCAACGCCTCGCCAATGGCCGCCTGAAGACCGATCGCCGGATTCTGCAGGTCGTTTCGCTGCGCGGTCAGCCAGTCGATGACCGCGGCCGGGTTCCAGTCATCAGGCGGAGGGGGGCAGTCCGCCGCCCCAGGCGGCCCGCTGTCATAGGCCCGGTACACGGCCCCGGTCGGCGAGGGGACGCATGGATTGATCAGCACGGCCGGGAGCGGAGGAAGGCGGGGCTCGAAGGTCAGACGGTCGCCGCGGCCCTCGGCCCAGGCCGCCCGGGCGTGCAGGCACATCGGACCATCGGCCCCGACAGCTTCCGCGACCCCGGCCAGTGCATCGTCGTCGAACGGGAGACCGAATAGGTCGCGGGCCTGCTTTAGCGCCGCTCCGGCGTCCGAGGAGCCGCCGCCAAGTCCCGCCGCCACCGGGAGTTGCTTGTCCAGCGTTAGCGACATTGGCAGGTCCCGCCCCGCCGCGTCGCTCAGGGCGCCGATAGCCTTGAGAACCAGATTGTCATCACCGTCCGCCAGTCCCTCGGCGAAACGTCCGGTCACCCGCAGCGAGAGCCGATCCGCGCCTTCGGCCGTCAGCCGGTCTCCGACGTCGGCGAAGGCGACCATGCTGGCCAGCGGATGATAGCCGTCGTCCCCGACCGGACCGACGTGCAGGAACAGATTGACCTTGGCGGGCGCGAGCGCCTGAGGCCCCACCATGCGTCAGGCGGGACCGCTGGCCACCGGCGTGGCCTCGGGCAGGCCGCGCGCCAGCTTCTGCTCCACCTCGGCGCGCCGCTCGGCGTCGGGCTCCAGCGTCAGCACCCGGCTCCACTGCCATTCCGCCTCGCGCCGCCGGCCCACCTGCCAATAGGCGTCGCCGAGATGATCGACGATCTCGGCGTTGCCGGGCAGTTTGGCCACTGCCTCCTCCAGCGTCAGCACGGCCGCCTCGTACTGGCCCTGGCGGAACTGGGCCCAGCCGAGCGAGTCCTGGATGTTGCCGTTCTGCGGGTCCGCAGCGTGCGCGCGGGCCAGCATCTCGGCTCCCTCGTCAACGCGCCGGCCGCTGTCGACCCAGAGATAGCCGAGATAGTTCAGGATGGTCGGGTCGTTGGGCTGGGCCTGCAGAGCGACCCACAATTCCGCCTCCGCCTCCTCAATCCGCCCCAATCCCTCCAGCGAGGCCCCCCTCAGGAAGTGGAACTGCGACGGTTGTCCCGCCACATTGACGCCGGGCCGGTTCAGCACCGCCAAGGCTTCCTCATGCCGCTCCATCCCGGACAGCTGCGCCGCAAGAGCATAGGCGAAGGCCGGCTGGCCGCCGGCCGCGGCGTCCGCGCGCTGCAGAGCCGCCAGCGCTTCATCCGCCTGCCCCTCCGTCGCATGAGCCGTCGCCAGACCCACCTGCGCGCGGGCGTAGGTGATCGGATCGGCGCGGCTGACCCGGCTGAAGGCCTCCCGGGCGAGGATCGGCTGCGCCTGTCGGCCCTGGCTGAGGTTCTGTCCAAGCTGAAGAGCGAGGCGGTCGCTGGGCTGCAGATTTTCCGCCATCCGCAGGTAGATGGCCGAGAGCTCGTAGGCCTGGCCAACGCTCGTCTGGAGGGCGGCGAACTCGAGCGCCTCGGCCGCCAGCGACACGGCCGTCGGAGCCTCCGGAGGTCGGCCGCGTGCGTCCACGCGAGAGCGGGCCGCGGCGGCTTCGGGGTTGGGATTGCCGCCGGTCAGGGCAGCGTCATAGATCGCCCGGGCCTCATCCCGCCGGCCGCGACGTTCGAGGAAGGCCGCGTAGTCCAGCGCGAACAGCAGAGATCCACCCTGCGCCGCCATGAGGATGCCGTACTCGGCTTCGGCCTCGGCGAACCGGCGCCGGATCTCCAGCAGGCCCGCGCGCTGCTGGCGCAGGATCAGCGCGGCGGGGTCCGTAGGCGTCGCCTCCACCACCTTCAAGGCGGCGTCCCAGTTCCCCGCGGCCGCGGCGACCGATGGAGTCAGATAGCTCGCGACACCGCGGAACGGGTCTGCGAACGGCCGGCTGGTCAGCAAGTCCAGGCTGGTCCGCGCATCACCCGCCCGGAGCGCCTGGACCACCTCGATGAGGCGCCCGGCCTCGGCCAGCTGGGGGGTGTCCGAAACCATGGGGGTCAAGCGGGCGACATCGGCCAGATCGCCGCCGAACAGGCCCGACCGGAAGGCTTCCTCGCCCAGCACCGGCTGCTCGGGCGCCAACGCATGCGCTTCACGCAGCAAGTCCGCCCCCACCGAACGGTCCCCCCGGATGCTGGCCAGTCGGCCGGCGAGATACAGGCCGTAAGCTGACTGCCCGGCCGGATCGACGGGTACGGGCGCCCAGACGGCTGGAATCGGCGGCGCGGCCGGATCCGGCGCTTCGACCGGCGAAGAGTCGGCCGGGGCTACCAGCGGTGGCCTCAGCTGGATGGCGGGCACGCCCTCGGCCGCAGGGAGGGGTGCATCGGACGGCGACTGGCCCGCGGGCGCGTTCGGCGGCGTGTCGCTCACACGCGGCGCCTCCTGGGCGAGCGTGGGCGCCGCGAGGGCGAGGACCGCGCAACCGGTCAGCAAAGAGGCGAGGCAGGAAGGACGCATGAGGAAACCCTCACCGGATTATACGGCGGCCACAAGGCCCCTCGCCCTCACGGTCACATATTCGGGTAGTTGGGGCCGCCTCCGCCTTCAGGCGTCGTCCAGACAATGTTCTGCGAGGGATCCTTGATGTCGCAGGTTTTGCAGTGGACGCAATTCTGGGCGTTGATCTGGAAGCGGGGGTTGTTTCCCGCCTCGTCGTAAAGCACCTCGTACACGCCAGCCGGGCAGTAGAGTCGCGCCGGCTCGCCATACTCCGGCAGGTTGACGCGGATCGGTATCGAAGGGTCGACCAGCTTCAGGTGGGCAGGCTGCTCCTCGGCGTGATTGGTGTTTGACACGAACACCGAAGACAACTTGTCGAACGACAGCTTCCCGTCGGGCTTGGGATAGATGATCGGCCTGTGGCGGCTGGCTTTCTGGGTCGAGGCCGCGTCGGTCTTGCCGTGCTTCAGGGTGCCGAACAGCGAAAGTCCGCCAAAAACCGTCTGGAACCACATGTCGAACAGGCCCAGCGCGCCGCCGAGGCTGGTCCCGAATCGCGACAGCAGGGGCTTGGCGTTCCGAACCTGCTTGAGCTCCTGATAGACCCAGCTCTTTTCGTAGGCGGTCTGGTACTCGACCAGCTGGTCCCCCGAGCGCCCCGCCATGACGGCGTCATAGGCGGCCTCGGCGGCGAGCATGCCCGTCTTCATGGCGTTATGGCTGCCCTTGATGCGGGGCACGTTCACGAACCCGGCGGAGCAGCCGATCAGGACGCCGCCCGGGAAGGACAGCTTCGGCACCGACTGGAAGCCTCCCTCGGTGATCGCCCGCGCTCCGTAGGAGACGCGCGTGCCGCCCTCCAGATGTTCTGCAACGGCCGGGTGGTGCTTGAAGCGCTGGAATTCGTCGAAGGGCGAGAGGAACGGGTTCTTGTAGTTCAGGTGCACGACGTAGCCGATGGCGACGTAGCGGTCGCCGAAATGGTACATGAAGCTGCCGCCGCCGGTGAACTCGTCGAGCGGCCAGCCGGTGGTGTGCTGGGCCAGGCCGGGACGGTGTTTCTCCGCCGGCACCTGCCACAGCTCTTTCAGACCAATGCCGAACTTCTGGGGCTCGGCGTCGTCGCACAGGCTGTGGCGGGCCATGATGGTCTTGGCCAGCGATCCGCGTACGCCCTCGGCGATGAAGACGTATTTGCCGTGCAGCTCGATGCCGGGCTGGAAGTCGCCGGTGGGCTTGCCGTGCCGGTCGATGCCGAACACTCCCGCGACCACGCCCTTCACCCGACCGGTCGGCTCGTCCCAGACCACATGGCTGGCGGCCACGCCGGGATAGACTTCGACGCCCAGCGCCTCGGCCTGTTCCGCCAGCCAGCGCGCCAGATTGCCGAGTGAGGCGATGTAGCAGCCGTCGTTGTGCATCATCGGCGGCAGCAGGGTCATCGGCAGGGACGCCTGTCCCGCCGGCCCCAGCACGAGGAAGCGGTCCTCGGTAACCGGCGTCTCCAGCGGCGCGCCCCGCTCCTTCCAGTCGGGGAACAGCTCCGTCAGCGCCCGCGGGTCGATCACTGCGCCCGAAAGGATATGGCCGCCGATCTCGGCGCTTTTCTCGAGCACGGCGACGGTGATCTCCTTGCCGTCGGCCTCGGCCCGCTGCTTGAGGCGGATGGCGGCGGCGAGGCCGGCCGGCCCGCCTCCTACGACCACCACGTCGTACTCCATCACCTCGCGCTCGACCCCGGCCAGGGCCTCGGCGGGCGGCAGCTTGTCGATCACGGCTTCCTGCCAGGCGTTGGCGGCGCCGCCCTCGATCACGTCTTCAGCCATCACGGCTCCTGTCGTCGCTGTATTCGGGTGTTCTCCGCTTATCGGAAGGTGACGCCGCGGTGGTCAAGGACTATCCCTGTACCGACCCCCATGACGCCCTTGTCCCCCGACGCCGCCGCGACTGAAAGCCTGCTCGCCTTCTGGCGCGACGCGGGCGTTGACGCCTGTTTCGAGGATGCGCCGGTTGATCGCACCCATGTCGCGACGCCCCCGGCGGTGAAGGCCGTCGCAAGGGCGACTGCCTCGGTCGTCGCCGCCCCGGACGCCGCCGACGCCGTCGTGGAGGCCCGGCGGCTTGCCGCCGCAGCGCAATCCCTCGACGAGCTCGGTGAAGCCATCGCCGCATTCGAGGGCTGCGCGCTGAAGGGCCTCGGCGCCCGGCAGGCGGTCTTCTGCCGCGGCAATCCCCAAGCGCCGGTGCTGGTCATTGGCGAAGGCCCGGGTGCGGAAGAAGACGCGCGCGGTCAGCCGTTCGTCGGCAAGGCGGGCCAGCTTCTGGACAGGATGCTGGCGGAGGCCGGGCTTGAGGGTCGGGTTTTCATCACCAACACGGTGTTCTGGCGTCCGCCGGGCAACCGCACGCCCACTCCGGCTGAACAGGCGGTTTGCGCACCGTTCGTCGAACGGGCTTTCGCCCTGCTGAAACCGGAGGCCGTGCTGCTGCTCGGCGCTGCGTCGGCCCGGTCCATTCTCGGGACGGATGAGGGAATCATGCGGCTGCGCGGCCAATGGCGCGAATGGCGGTTGCCTGAGGGCGGCGTATCCGCGCCCGCCCTGCCGACGCTCCACCCCGCATTCCTGCTCCGCCAGCCCCTCGCCAAGCGGCAGGTGTGGGCGGATTTGCTCGCTCTGGCGGCCTCGCTTGAGACCTGACGGCCAAGCCTGTTCATCCTTCAGACTCAAAACTGCCCCAAAACTGGGGTCTTTCTTGACTTGGGCGGAGGGCGGTGGCGCTCTTTGGACCTGACGACCGAACGAACAGCGTGGACGGCCCGAGTCGAGACGGGTCCATCGACGCTCAAAGGGGGGCCGCCTCAGTGCAGTTTGATTTCCGCCGCGCGTTCATCGCGCCGACGATTGCTTTGGCCTTGTCCGCCCTCGCCGGGGCCGGTCATGCCGAGGAAGAGGCCCGCCGCGGGATAACCGCGCTCAGCCCGGCGGATCGCCTCAGCTACACCACCGCCTTCGACGCCCTTCGCCGCGGCGACCTCGACGCCGCGCGCGACGCCGCGCGTCAGGCGCAGGACCGTGTCCTGCTGGGACAGGTCGAGTTCGAGCGACTTTTCCACGCCGACCACACCGCCACCTTTGAGGAACTCAGCGCCTGGCTGGAGGACTACGCCGACCTGCCAGCGGCCGAGCGCGCCTACAGCCTCGCCATGCGTCGCCGGCCGGACGGAGCCCCCGAGCCGCGCCAGCCCTCGCGCATGGGCTTCAGCCGCAGCTGGAGCGGCGTCGCGGCGGCGGGGGGCAATACCGAAGCAGACCCGATGAAGGCCGCACGCGTCGCCCTGAACCACGACGATCTGGCCGGCGCCGTAACGCTGGGCGAACAGATCGGCGACTGGTGGACCGTGGGACTGGCCCAATACCGGCTTGGCGAGTTCGCCGCGGCCAAAACGGCCTTCCAGAAGGTGCTGGATGATCCGACGGAGGATGGATGGGTCCGCGCCGGAGCCGCCTTCTGGGCCGCGCGATCGGCCGGCCGTTCCGGCCAGCAGGACCGCGTCCAGCCTCTTCTGCGCCGCGCAGGCGCCTGGCCGGCGACCTTCTACGGCCAGATCGCCCTGCACCAGCTGGGCGAAGAGCCGACCATTGAGAACCTCGGTCCCCGGCCCTATTCGGCGGCCGGCATGCGCCGCGCGTCCTATCAGGCCGACGAGCCCATCGGCGTCGATGCCGACGAGCTGGACGAATTCCTTCGCACGGAGCCCCGGGCGCGTCGCACCGTCGCCTTCTTCGAGGTCGGTCGGCGGACCGACGCCCGCGACGAGCTCAAGACCGGCCTGCGCGCTGCCGCAACCGACAAGGGGCGTCAGCTGTGGGCGGCCCTCGGACGCGCACTGGGCCCCCGAGTCACCGGTTCCGGCGACGACGTCGGCCGGATCGATGCCGACCGCTTTCCGCAGCCGGTCATTGAGCCCGAGGGCGGCTTCACCATCGAACGTTCGCTGGTCTACGCCATCGCCCGCAAGGAGACCGACTTCAACGCCCGCGCCCGCTCGGCGGTGGGCGCCTACGGCCTGATGCAGGTGATGCCCACGACGGCCGCGGAACTCGCCAACGACCCGGTCTTCGTCACCGAACCGGACCGGCTGTTCGAGCCGGCGGTGAACGCCCGTCTGGGCCAGGCCTATATCAACCGCGTCCTGGCCCTGCCGGCGATCAACGGCGACCTGCTGAGGGCCGCCGCCTCCTACAACGCCGGCCCCGGGCCGATGGTGGCCGCCGTGCGCAAGCTGGGTCAGGACGCCGATCCGCTGCTTCTGATCGAGACGATCGATGTGCCCCAGGCCCGCGACTATGTCGAAAAGGTCGTGGCCGCCTACTGGATTTATCAGCGATTGAACGGCCGTCCGCTGCACACGCTTGACGCTGTTGCGTCAGGCGCGCGCCTCATCCCGCTGGCGCTGGATTATGTGGCGCCGCAGCCGCTCCCGGCCCAGCCGATCGAAGTGGCGCACGTCGGAATGCCGGGCGGCTAGATGCCGGCCAACAGCGTCGCCGGCAGACAGCAGGCGACGACGATCATCAGCCCATAGATGAACAGGCTTGGACGACGGGCGGGCTGATGAACGGGCAATGGCATGGCTGACCCCAAGCGCATCTGCGCTCCGAGGACAGATGAAATAACGGTGTTGTCTTAAAGTCGCGTTGGACGACGCGGTTAATGGCGCGCCAAGGCCGCCCATTCGAGGAACTCCTGCTGACTCAGCAAGCGGTCGCAGTAGGCTTGCGCCGTCCCATCGTCTCCATGAGCCCCTAGGTCGATCTGGTAGTGGCGGAAACGCGCTGCGACCGGCGTGAAGAAGGCGTCCGGGATCGACCACTCGCCGAACAGATACGGACCGCCAGCGCCGAAACGGCCACGCATCTCCCGGAAGATTTCCACCAGCCGGCGGATGTCCGCCAGCGTCGCCTCGCCCGTTGGCGGCGGAGCCCGGTCGGGGCCGACCATGGTGTGGATGACGCCCTGCGCATCAGGCCCCATGCCGCATTCGCTGCGCAGACCCATGAAACTGGAGTGCATCTCGCAAGTGACCGACCGCGCCAGCCACCGCGCCTTCTCGTCGGCCGGCCACAACCGGGCCTGCGGATACCGCTCGGCGCACCAGACCGCGATGGCGAGGGAATCCCACAGGGTTTCACCATCCACTTTCAACAGCGGCACCTTGCCCGAGGGTGAGACCGTGGCGAGTTCGTCCTGGTAGCCGGGCCCGTAGAGAGCCACTTCACGCATGCTGAACTCGGCGCCGCAGCGCTTCAGCACCAGCCACGGCCGCAGCGACCAGGTCGAGAACGAGATATTACCGACGATCAGTTCCACGAGCCGTCCTCCAACGAGCATGTTCCGGTCAGATAGTGCCGGACGCCGCTTTACGCCACGCTGTCAGGCCAGGGTCTGGCGCTTGCGGCGCAGGCGGCGCTTGACTCGCGGCGGG
>DASRWP010000321.1:0-4334 GCA_035654535.1 Brevundimonas sp. | reverse complement strand
GGACCGGGACCGTTCGAGATCAGAGCCGTCGAACCGCCGCCCCCGGCATAGACGACGCCCCGCAAGATCAGACCCAGGCTCGAAATCGGCAAACCCCCCACGCTGGCCGTTCCGCCGCCGAACGGCGCCCAGGTGAGGATGGAAGCCAGGTCACCCCCGGTCGCGCCACCGACAGGAGTCAGCGCGGCCGGGGTCCATACGGCGCTGCGACCGTCGTCCCAGCCGACCAGTCGCCATGTCAGGCGCGCTATGCCCAGCGCAAGGCTGACCACCACGATCAGGCTGACCAACCGGAACCAGAACGCCGGCGAGCGGAGAAGGGCCGGGGTCACGTCGGCGCCCCGGCGTCGATAAAGCCGCTCAGCCTGGCCGCAGCAGAGGTCGAGCCGGCGCGCGAGACAAAGATGTCGACGGCTTGAAGATCCGGATCATCGGTCGGGCGCCGGTCGGCGCGGACAATCCAGTCCACGTTCATCATCCGGACCGCGTCCGGCGGGGTCTCGCCAATGGCCAGTTCAGCCAGACGGTTCTCGGCGATCCATTGGCCGACCACCCGGTCCTCAAGCCCCCGCACGCCGTCGATATGCGCCTGGGTGGCCATCAGCAGACCGGTCGAGGCGACCGCCAGCACGAACAGGGCGACGATCGCCTCCATCAGCGAGTATCCGCCCCGTCGGGTCGCTGCCGCGCGCATCAGGACCTGTCCTCCGGTGTCGCAGCGACTACGTCCGCGTTCAGGCCGTCAAAGGTGACCGTCCAGACGTGATTGCCGTCGCGGACGGCCATGGTCGCAGGGGGCGCCGCCCCGTCCGGGTCGATCACCAGTTCCGCCTGCCGGGCCGAAAGGCGCACACCGCGGGGCAACTCATGCCGCGCAGCCCAGTCCGCCGACGATGCAGCGCCGGTCTCAAACCCGTAGCCGGCGGCGTTCATGCTCAAGGTTACTGGCCGCCCGGCGACCAAGGCCTCGTCGGCGGCCAGACGAAGGCGATCTGCAAGGCGGTTGGCCTCGGTCTGCGCAGCCGCATCGTCGCGCCCGCCGCCCACGGCGAGCACCACCATGCCGGCAGAGACGCCAACGATGGCGATGACGACCAGCATCTCGACCAGCGTCATGCCGGTTCGACCGTGGCGCCCGGGCCCCGCTGTCGCCAGCCGCGGCATGGCCTAGCGCGATCGATCGGTCAGGTCGGCGTCGAGACCTTCGCCACCGGCCTCGCCATCCTTGCCGTAGGACATCAAATCGAAGCCGCCGGTCCGCCCCGGGCTACGATAGACATACTCCCGGCCCCACGGATCCTCCGGCTTCTCCGGGAGATAGCCCTCGCTGTTCCAGTTATCCGGTTCGGGTTGGGTCGTCGGGCGTTCGACCAAGGCCTGGAGCCCCTGATCGGTCGAGGGGTAGTCGCCGTTATCAAGCCTGTACATGCGCAGCGCGGCCGCGATGGTCTTCAGGTCGGTCTTGGCCACAGTGACGCGGGCCTGGTCGGGACGGCCGATGACGTTGGGCACGATCATGACCGCGACGAGCGCGATGATGGCCAATACGACAATCATCTCCACCAGCGTCAGACCCTGTCGCTGACGGCGCCGGCGCATACGCGCTTGCAAAAACATCATGTCTCTCTGCTAGCGACTACGCGCTCCGCGCTGCTATAGACCGGCTCCAGTCGGGGAACCAAGCCCCATGCGGATTGCACTTATGGGACAAGGCGACGAGCGGACGACGATCGCCGCCACGGGATTATGGCGAATCCAGTCGGACGCCGTGATTCCAGTCGATCGGGCATGGCAGGGTCCACTGACTGTCTTGGTACCGTCAGAAAAAATTCTGACAGCTGTAATCGACCTGCCCTTTGCTTCGCGACGTCAGCGGATTCAGGCGGCGCCGTACGCCCTTGAAGGCCTGATCGCAGAGCCGCTCGACCAGGTACATATTGCTCTGGGTACGGAAGTTTCGCCGCGCCGGCACCTTTGCGCCGTCGTGCGCCACAGCGCGATGCGCGAGTGGTTGGCGATGTTGACCGAGACCGGGCTGGAGCACTGTATCCTGCTTCCTGACGCTCTGGCGCTGTCCGAGCCGCCGGTGGGGTCATGGCGCGTATTGCTGGACGGCGGACGTGCTGTTGTGAGAACCGGCGAAGGCGGCGGGTTTGCCGTCGAGGCTGGCGTACTGGCCGCCGCCTGGGAGGCGGGGGGCCGGCCGACATTGATCGCGGAGGGCGACCCCTTGCCGGATGTCATGCGCGAGGGCGTGCGTGATGTGTCCCTCGAGCTGGACGGCGCGGCGCGGCCGTTCGTCGTCGCCCCGCCTGTCGATTTGAGACAGGGCCTCTACGCGGCGGCGCGGCGCAGGGTTGGCGTGTCGCCGTGGCGGCTCGCCGCTTCGGTCGCCGCGGCCGGCGTCGCTGCGCATCTGGTGCTGGCGGCTGTCGACACCCTCGCCCTGCATGGCATGGCCGAGCGTCGGGAGGCCGAGACGCGTCGTCTGATCGCCGAACGCCAACCGGGGCTGGCGACGGCGCCTGATCTTGTTGCGGCGGTCGATCAGATTGCGCCCGCCGCTGCAGGCGGAGACGGGCCGTTCGTGCGCCTGTTCGGCCGCACCTCCCGCGCCCTGACAGGACAGCCGCTCGCCTATCGCGCCATCAGCTACGGCGCGACCGGCCCGATGACCCTTGCGATTACCGCCCCGGATGCCGCTGCGGTTGACGGCGCCGTCGCGGCGCTGGCCCGGGCCGCGATCCCGGCGCGCTCCGCTCTCGACCCCGTCTCCGCCGGGACCCTCGCCCCCAACGGGGTCAATGCGGTGATCACCCTCCAGCCCGTCGGGACAGCCCGATGATCGTCGCCGTTGTCCGGGCCCGCGCCCTGCCCGCCGTAGAGCGCGCCAACGTCTGGCTCGCCGGCCGATCGGAGCGGGAGCGCCTGCTGCTGATCGTCCTCGCTCTTCTGGGGATCGCGGCCGTCGGCTGGTATGGGATCGTTCAGCCCTTGCTGACCGCGCGCCAGACGGCCTTTGCGCGCATTGAGCTGTATGAAGGCCTGCAGGCCAGGCTGCGCGCCGCGCCAGCGGGCGTGGCGACCGTGCCGGGGGCGGCCTTGCCTCCGGGGCCGCTGGACGAAGCCATTCGTCAGGCGGCCGCCGCGCAGGCCCTCGGAGCCGAAGTGGCCGGCGACGCCGAGCGGACCGGTGTGACGATCGCCAACGCGCGCTTCGACAGCGTCGTGCCATTTGTCCGGGCGCTCGAAAGCGGCGGTGTCATTGTCGATGATCTTCGCATGGAGACGGCGGGCCAGCCGGGCCTGATCAACCTGACCCTGACAGCGACCCGCCCATGACCGCCCAACCGATAGACGATCAGGTCGCGGCCGAAACGACCCGGTTGAGCTACGGCTATGCACGGCGCAACGGCGTGATGATCCAGACCCGTCTGGGTGGTCCCGTGTGCGTGCATCGCCGGACTGCGGCGCTGGAAGCCTTGCTTGAGGTGCGCCGCCTCCACGACGGCGCGATCCCGTTCGAGGCGGTCGATGACACCGCGTTCGACGACTTGCTGCGCGAGCAGACCGGCGACGCCGCCGACGCCGCCGCCGACATCGCCGTCGACGGAGACGACCTCGCCGCCCTCGCGGAGGACGCCGCCGCTATCGACGACCTGCTGGACAGCCGCGACGACGCGCCAGTCGTCCGACTGATCAACGCCATCCTGCTGCAGGCTGTGCGCGAGGGCGTCTCGGATGTTCACATCGAGACCGAGGAACGTCGGCTCGTGGTCCGCTTCCGGATCGACGGCGTGCTGCGGGAGGTGCTTACGCCGCCGCGATCACTGGCCCCGTTGCTGGTGAGCCGCATCAAGGTCATGGCCCGCCTCGACATTGCGGAGAAGCGCAGTCCTCACGATGGCCGCGTGACCCTGCGGATCGGCGGCATGGACGTGGACGTGCGGGTCTCCACCATCCCGACCCAGCACGGCGAGCGGGTGGTGTTGCGGTTGCTGGATCGCAACACCTCAGGGCTTGATCTGGGCCATCTCGGGATGGAGACCGACGACCTCGCTGCGCTGCGCCGGATGATCCAGCGGCCGCACGGCATAGTCCTGGTCACCGGCCCGACCGGTTCCGGCAAAACCACCACCCTGTATGCGGCGCTCACCGAGCTGAACGACCGCAAGCGCAACATCATGACGGTCGAGGACCCGGTCGAATACGCTCTCGACGGGGTCGGCCAGATGCAGGTCAACTCGCGCATCGACCTGACGTTTGCGCGCGGGCTTCGCGCCATCCTGCGTCAGGACCCTGATGTGATCATGGTCGGCGAGATTCGTGATCAT
>DASRWP010000320.1:0-3714 GCA_035654535.1 Brevundimonas sp. | reverse complement strand
GTCCGACCTTGATCTCTGGCAGGCCGAGCTGGATCTTGTTGTCGTCGCCGACGACCCGGTAGTGGCAGGCCAGCGTCAACTCGAGGCCCCCGCCGAGGGCAAGTCCGTTGATCGCCGCGGCGACCGGCTTGCCGCAGGTCTCCAGCGCACGCAGGGCGCCGTTCAGCTTCCAGCCGGCGTCATAGGCGTTCTGAAGCGAACCGCCGGCCAGCATGCCGCCGGCCATGTCGCCCAGATCGGCGCCGGCGCAGAAGCCGCTCGCCTTGCCCGAGGTCAGAACCGCGCCCTTGATGGCGTCGTCGGTCTTCACCCGGTCGACCCATTCGGGGATCTCCTTCATCACGCCCGAGGTCAGGGTGTTCATCGACCGTCCGGGGACGTCGAAGGTGATCAGGGCGATGCCGTCTGCGTCGACGTCGATCTTGAAGTTTTCCATGGTCACAGTCCCTCAGATCAGACGCGTTCGATGACGGTGGCGGTGCCCATGCCGCCGCCGATGCACAGGGTGATCAGGGCGGTGGATTTGTTCGACCGCTCAAGCTCGTCCAGGGCGATGCCTGTGATGATGGCGCCGGTGGCGCCGAGCGGGTGGCCCATGGCGATCGAGCCGCCGTTGACGTTCATCTTCGCATGGTCGAGGTCGAGCGCCTGCATGTAGCGCAGCACGACGGCGGCGAAGGCCTCGTTCAGCTCCCACAGGTCGATGTCAGCGGTGGTCATGCCCAGCTTGCCCAGCAGCTTGCGGGTCACAAACTCGGGGCCGGTCAGCATGATCGACGGCTCCGAGCCGATCGAGGCGCCGCCGAGGATTTTCGCCCGCGGCTTCAGCCCGAGGGCCTGCCCGGCTTCCAGCGATCCCACCAGCACGCCCGCCGATCCGTCGACGATGCCGGACGAGTTGCCGGGCGTGTGCACATGGGTGACGCGCTCGACCTCGGGGTAACGCTGGTTGATCACGGCGTCGAAGGCCATCTCGCCCATCATGGCGAACGACGGGTTGAGGGCGCCGAGGCTCTGCATGTCGGTGTTCGGGCGGATGGTCTCGTCGCGGTCGAGGATGGTCAGCCCCAGCTGGTCCTTGACCGGCACCACCGATTTCGAGAACCGGCCGTCGGCCCAGGCCGCGGCGGCGCGCCTGTGGCTCTCGACCGCATAGGCGTCGACGTCGTCGCGGCTGAAGCCGTATTTCGAGGCGATCATGTCCGCCGATACGCCCTGCGGCACAAAATAAGTCGGGAAAGCAGAGGAGGGATCGACCGGCCAGGCGCCGCCGTCAGAGCCCATAGGCACCCGGCTCATGGCCTCGATTCCGCCGCCGACGGCGAAGTCGGCCTCGCCGGACTTCACCTTGGCGGTGGCCATGTTCACGGCTTCGAGGCCCGAGGCGCAGAAGCGGTTGATCTGGACGCCCGCCGTAGTCTGGGCCCAGCCGGCGGACAGCACGGCGGTGCGGGCGATGTCCGCGCCCAATTCGCCCACCGGGGTGACGCAGCCGAGGATGACGTCGTCGACTTTCGACGTGTCGAGGTCGTTCCGGTCGCGAAGCGCCTCAAGCACCTGGGTCGCCAGCGACAGGCCGGTGATCTCGTGCAGCGATCCGTCCTTCTTGCCCTTGCCGCGCGGGGTGCGGACGGCGTCGTAGATGTAGGCGTCGGCCATGGGAGTGGGTCTCCAATAAGGACGGGTCAGGCGTGGTCGTCACAAACCCTACGCTTACGTCAACGTCAAGTTACAAGCGCGGGCCGCGTGGGATTCCCGCCCTTGGGGGCCGGAGCGCCCGCAAACGACTCTCACCTAGCTTGGCCGTGGGAACACAGCTCCGCTTCCGCGCCTTAGGCGGACATACAGCCCATTCAAGGAGACGACCCATGGCCCAGAGCTACGAAGAGATGGACGCGATCGCGATGCTGAAGGCCGACCACCGGAAGGTGGAGGAGATCTTCGAGGCGTTCGAGAAGGCGACCTCGAAGTCGAAGAAGCAGGCGCTGGCCGAGCAGGCCTGTCTCGAGCTGAAAGTCCATACGGTGCTCGAGGAAGAGGTCTTCTATCCGGCCTGCCGCGGCCAGATCGAGGAAGACCTGCTGAACGAGGCCTATGTCGAGCACGACAGCGCCAAGCTGCTGATCAATGAAATCGAAGCCGGCGGACCGGACGAGGAATTCTACGACGCCAAGGTCAAGGTCCTGGCCGAGATGATCGAGCACCACGTCGAGGAGGAGGAGATGCGTTCAGAGGGCATGTTCTCGCAGGCCCGCGCCGCCGGTCTGGACATGGACGCGCTGGCCGACGCCATGCGGGCCCGCAAGATGAGCGCCATGGAGGAGTTTCAGGCCGGCAAGCCCGCGGTGACCCTGACGCTCGAGGGCGACGACACGGAAAAGGCCCTGACGGACAGGCCCATGGGCGGCTCCGCCGTCTGACGAACAGGCGGGAACGGTGCGGGGGCCGGGGCGCTATGTCCCCGCACCTGTTCCGAGGAAGCTCATGCGCCGTTCCCTGTTCCTGATCTTGGCCGCTGTCCTGCCCGCGGCCGCCGCCTGCGCCGACGGCTATGCGCCTGGGATGGCGCGCGCCCCGCTGGTGGAGCCGGCTCCGCAGTCGGCCCGGCAGGTCGTCCCCATCACGCCCCCGCGCAGCGCCCGTCCCTCCGACCAGATCGAGGCCCGCCTGCTGGGCGCGCACAATGCCGAGCGGGCGCGGGTCGGCTCTCCGCCGCTCATCTGGAGCAACGACCTCGAGGCCGAGGCCCGCAACTGGGCCGGCGAGTTGATCGACACCGGTCGCTTCGCCCACGACCCGTCCATGCACGGCCACGGGGAAAACCTGTGGGTCGGCTGGGGCGGCCGCGACTTCACGCCCGAAGAGATGGTCGGGGAGTGGATCGCCAAGAAGGCGCAGTACCGGCCCGGCGTGTTCCCGAACGTCAGCCGTACCGGAAACTGGGTCGATGTCGGCCACTACACGCAGGTGGTCTGGCGCGGCACGACCCATGTCGGCTGCGCCATCGCCTCGCGTGCCGACCGGTCGGTCCTCGCGTGCCGATATTCGCCGCCGGGCAATATCGACGGCGGCCGGGCCTTCTAGCCGACGTAGCCCGCCTGCATCAGCTCGGCGATGTGGACGATCGCGACAGGGCGACCGTCGTCGACGACCAGCAGCGTCGCGATCCTGTTCTGGGTCATCATGTCTACGGCGTCGCTCATGCGGGCGTCCGGCCCGATGACTTTGGGCCGGGGGCTCATGACATCGGCGGCCGTCAGCCCTGACACATCGCGCGAAAACGCCCGGCGCAGGTCTCCGTCCGTGACCATCCCGGCCAGCGTCCCGTCATCGGCGAGCACGGCGGCGGCGCCCTTGCGGCCCTCGGTGATGGCCGAGACCACCTCGGCGAAGCTGGCATTCAGCGGCACGGTCGCCGGCGCCGGCGGCCGATCCCCCATCCAGTCGCGCACGCTCTGCAGGCTCATGCCCAGCTTGCCGCCCGGGTGGTGCAGGCCGAACGCCTCGGCCGTGAATCCGCGCCGGTCCATCAGCACCATGGCCAGCGAGTCGCCGAGCGCCAGCGTCATCAGCGTCGATGTCGTCGGCGCCAGATTGTTGGGGCAGGCCTCAGCCACCTGCGGCATCGTCAGGCACACCGCCGCGGACCGCCCGAGGAAGCTCCCGGGCCTTTGGGTGATGCCGATGACGGGGATGCCCTCGCGCTGGCAGTAG
>DASRWP010000319.1:0-2691 GCA_035654535.1 Brevundimonas sp. | reverse complement strand
ACAGAAGATAGACCGAGGCTCCAGTAAACGCACCGCTTTCCTCGCCCATGACGGTGGAGACTTCTTCGTCGAGGCGCAGCAGTTGCTGGCCCGAGGCGACAAACCGCGTCTTGACGATAGTGGCCACGCCGGGCCGCCGTTCAACCGCATCCTCAATGCCCTCTTCCGCCGCGATCAGCGCAGCCAGTTCATCTCCCGCCGCGTCCTGCCCGGCCACCGCGCCGAGCCGGGCGACCCCGCCCAGCGCCGCGACGTTGCGGGCGACGTTGCCCACACCGCCGGGCATGGCCGTGCGGCGAGTCATGCTCAGCACCGGGATCGGCGCCTCGGGGGAAATCCGGCTGACCTCGCCATAGACGTAGCGATCCAGCATCAGGTCGCCGACGCAGGCTACGGTGACGCCACGCACCCGCTCAAGCAGCGCCTGCAGTTGTCCGAGGTCGAGCGTCCGGTCAGCCATGCTCCATGGCCTATCGGATTCAGGAGGCTTTCGCCATCCGGCGCTTGGTCAGGTCGTCATAGGCGATCAGCTCGGCCGCCAGCGCCTCGAACTGGCTCAACGGCACCATGTTCGGACCGTCCGAGGGGGCGTTGTCCGGGTCCTGATGGGTCTCCATGAAGACCGCGTCCACGCCCACCGCGACAGCGGCCCGCGCCAGCACGGGCACGAACTCGCGCTGCCCGCCCGAGGATGTCCCCTGCCCGCCCGGCTGCTGCACCGAATGGGTGGCGTCGAACACCACCGGACAGCCGATCTCCCGCAGAATCGGCAGGGCGCGCATGTCGCTGACAAGGGTGTTGTAGCCGAAGCTTGCTCCGCGTTCGCAGGCCATCACATTGGGATTGCCCGCACCGACGACCTTGGCGATGACGTTCTTCATATCCCACGGCGCGAGGAACTGGCCCTTCTTGACGTTGATCACCTTGCGGGTGGCTGCGGCGGCCAGCAGCAGGTCGGTCTGGCGGCTGAGGAAGGCGGGGATCTGTAGCACGTCCACGGCCTGCGCGGCGATGCGGCAGTGTTCCTCGGTGTGCACGTCAGTCAGCACCGGAAGGCCGGTAACTTCGCGGATTTCGGCGAAGATCGGCAGCGAACCCTCCAGCCCGAACCCGCGGGCGGCGGACGCCGAAGTCCGGTTCGCCTTGTCGAAGCTCGTCTTGTAGATGATGCCGACCTTCAGCCGGTCGCCGATCTCCTTCAGCGCGTGCGCCATCTCCAGCGCGTGCTCACGGCTTTCCAGCTGGCAGGGCCCGGCGATGAAGACGACGCGCTGGCCTCCGCCGATGGAGACCGGGCGCGCCAGCCCGTCGTTGATGTCGATGACGGCGTTCGGCTTGGTCACGGCGAATTCCCGATTTCGGCTGCGGGCGCGGCTGACATCGCATCCCTGCGGCGTCAGGTGGCGTATGGAAACGAGAACCGCAAGCTATCACGGAGCCTCGCCGCGTGACCACCAAGGCCGACGACCGCCCTGTCATCCTCTGGTTCCGGCAAGATCTCCGGCTCGCCGACAATCCGGCCCTGACCCATGCTGTGGAAACGGGACAGGAGGTTCTGCCGGTCTACATCCTCGATGAGGGCTTGCGCGTCCGGCCTATGGGTGCGGCGTCGCTTTGGTGGCTCGACAAGTCGTTGCGTGCGCTCGACGCCTCGCTGCGGGACCGCGGCTCGCGCCTGATCCTGCGCTGCGGCGACAGCGAGGCTGAGTTGCGACGGTTGATCGAGGAGACGGGCGCCGGCGCCGTTTTCATGAACCGGCTGTTCGAGCCGGAGGCCTGGCAGCGGGACGCAGACATCGCCCATGGCCTCGCCTCCGACGGGGTTGAATGCAAGGGCTACAACGGCGCCCTCCTGTCTCGCCCCGGCGACGTCGTGAACGGCTCGGGCGCGCCCTACAGGGTGTTCACGCCGTTTCTGAAGGCCCTGCTGGCGCAGGCCAAGGCGCTGCCCCACACGACCGGCCCCCAACAGATCGACACGCCGGCCGACATCGCGTCCGACAAGATCGAGGCTTGGGGCCTCCATCCGACCGACCCGGACTGGTCGCGCGGCTTCGAGTGGGCACCGGGTGAAGCGGGAGCGGACGCGGCGTTGTCCATCTTCATCGACGGTGGTCTGAAGACCTATAGCCGCGGCCGCGACCGGCCGGCCGAGCCAGCCACCAGCCGGCTGTCGCCCCACCTGCATTTCGGCGAGATCAGCCCCTGGCGCGCGGTCGAGGCGGCGCGGCGAGCGGCGGACGACGGTCGCGTCCCCGCCGGGGAAGCCGACAAGTTCACCGCCGAGATCGGCTGGCGCGAGTTCTCGGCCCATCTGCTGCACGCGTTCCCGCAGATCGCCGATACCGCCTTCCGTCCTGAGTACGACGCCATGCCGTGGCGCAGCGACGCCGAGGCCCTTGAAGCGTGGAAGCGCGGGCGCACAGGCTATCCGATGGTCGATGCGGGCATGCGCGAGCTGTGGGCTACCGGCTTCATGCACAATCGGGTGCGGATGATCGTCGCCTCTTTCCTGATCAAACACCTGCTCATCGACTGGCGTCAGGGCGAGGCCTGGTTCTGGGACACGCTTGTGGACGCCGACCGCGCCTCCAACATTCAGAATTGGCAGTGGGTCGCGGGATCCGGAGCCGACGCTTCACCGTATTTCCGAATCTTCAATCCAGTCACACAGGGGCAGAAATTCGATGG
>DASRWP010000318.1:0-7925 GCA_035654535.1 Brevundimonas sp. | reverse complement strand
GGCTTCGCACTGACCGCCTTCCGAGGATCCCCCACCATGCCCGGCTTCCTGAAGAGTAAATGGACCTGGATCGGCGTCGCGCTGATCGTCCTCATCGCCGTCGTCTTCGTGTTCATGCAGAACGGCGCCAAGGCGAAGAAGGCCGAGGACGAAAAGGCGGCCGCCGAGAAGGTCGAAAGCCCCTACGCGGCCATCGCCAACGGCAAGGTCGACGTCGAGGGCGGCATCATCCAGATCGCGGCGCGCCGTGGCGGCGTCGTTCGCGACGTTCTGGTGCAGGAAGGCGACCGCGTCGTCGCCGGCCAGATTCTCGCCCGTCAGGAAGATGACGAGGCCCGCCTCGCCCTCCAGAGCGCCAGCGCCGACGTCGCCCAGGCCGAGAGCCAGATGCGCCTGATCCAGGTCGATATCCGCACCGCCCAGCGTGAGCACGACCGCCTTCAGCAACTGGTGGCCACCAACTTCGTCGCGGCCCAGCGCATGGATCAGGCCCGCGACTCCATTTCGCAGGCCCAGGCCCGTCTCGGCTCGGCCCAGGCCGCCGTCGACACTGCGCGCGCGCGCCGCAATCAGGCCGCCTACAATGTCGAGCTGACCGTGATCCGGGCCCCGCAGTCGGGCCGCATCGTCCGCCGCTACGCCAACCCCGGCGCCGGCGCCTCGACCCTGAACGTGTCCAACATGTTCGACCTCGAGCCCGACGCCCCCCGCATCGCCCGCGCCGAGATCGTCGAAAGCGACATCCCCAACATCACGGCGGGACAGGCCGTCGAGATCACCCCAGAGGGCGACCCGTCCAAGGTCTACGTCGGCGCCGTCCTGCGCCGCGCCGCCGTCTTCGGCGCGCGCAAGCTGGCCTCGGACGACCCGTCGCAACGCTCTGACGAACGGGTCGTCGAGGTCGTCGTCACCGCCGGCGATGCGCCGCTTCTGATCGGCCAGCGGGTGCTGGTGAAGTTCATGAAGCCCGGCCAGACCGCCGGCGCGCCGCGGGCCGCCGCGACCGGAGTCCCGGCGACGCGGGCGATGCAGACCCCGGCCAAGGCGGGCTGATCTCCAGCCACGGCGGGATAAGGCAAAGGCCCCGGAGACGTCCGGGGCCTTTTCTCTGGTTGCTGGCGGGTCAGGCCGCCGGCAGGGCGCAGCGGGCGCTCAGCTCGCCTTCGAGCCGGGCCCGTTCCTCGCCCCGCGCGCCGCGCATCTCATGCAAGGCCGCGCTGCGTCGCACGTTCGCACGATCCCTCGTCCCCATCGCCCGGCCGCGGTTGGCGGTTCTCAGGACCGCGTCGATGGCCGAGGCGTCCCCGCCCGCTCCGGCGGTCAGGCCGGCGCACCGCGCCAGCCGAAGGTAATCGCGGTCTTCGAGACGCTCGCCCGCAGAAACACCGCTGGCCGCGATCAGGCCAGCCGTCAGTGCGGCGACAAATATACGCATAATCTTCTTCCCTCTGTCATTGCCTCTCGGCGAGGGCGATTACTGAATTCATTTGAACACAACTCAAGTGAATAAGAATTCATGGTTCTTCTATTACAATACAGAAATGGTCGTGTCTGAATCAAGGCGCGCCAGCCCGGCGCATACGCAGCCTTCGGCGCTGTGAATCGCCCGGACGACCGGTCAGCGCCCGGAGAAATCGGCGGGCCGCTTCTCCAGCGCCGCCGCAACCCCCTCGGCGTGATCCTCCGTCAGGTGCGCCAGCGCCTGCATCGACGCGGTCATCTCCAGGATCTGGTCGAAGCTGGCGTCGCGGCCCTGACGCAGCAGGGCCTTGGTCATGCGCAGGGCCTCGGGGGCGCGGGCGGCGATCTCGGCGGCGATCTGCAGCGCCTCGTCCATCAGCCGCTCCGGCGCGACCACCCGGCTGATCAGCCCCCACTCCATCGCCGTGCGCGCGTCCAGCGTACGGGCGGTGAACAGGAGTTCGGCGGCCCGGGCGTAGCCCACGTTGCGCGGCATCAGCCAGGCCCCGCCGTCGCCAGGCAATATGCCCAGCTTCAGGAACGGCACGCCGAAGCTGGCGGTCTCCGAGGCGATGCGGATGTCGGCCAGCCCGGCGATGTCGCACCCCAGCCCCATGGCCGGCCCGTTGACCGCCGCCACCAGCGGAACCTCGAGCCCGTACAGCGAGCGCACGATCCGGTGCACGACGCGGCGATAGCGTTCGCGGATCTCCGCGCCCGAGCCGGCGAACAGGTCGCGCTTCTCCTTCATCGCCTTCAGGTCGCCGCCCGCGGAGAAGGCGCGTCCGGCGCCGGTCAGCACCACGCACCGCACCTCCCGGTCGGCGTTGACCGCCTCGCAGGCCGCGGCGAAGGCCTCGCCGTCCTCGAGATCGGGCAGGGCGTTGAGCCGGTCGGCCCGGTCCAGCGTCCAGATTTCGACGTGCGCGCGGCGCTCTCTGCGGATCAGGGTCATGCGGGCAGGAGTGCCGGAGTTCGAGGGCGGAGACAAATGGCCCACGAAAAAGCCCCGGCCTTTCGGACCGGGGCTTTTGCCGGAGATCGCGTCAGGCGCCCTGGCGGCGCTTCTCGATCTTGATCGGGACGAAGTTGGACGGGTGGCTGATCACCCTGTCCCCGGCGCCGTGGCCGTTCTTCGTGTTCACCAGCATCCCGCCCCACAGGGCGAAGGACATCATGGCGTGCTGCAGATTGCGGTCTCTGTCATTCATCTGGCGTCTCCTTTCGAACGAACGATGAAAAGAGGCGCGTCGTGCTTTTCCGGGATCTCACCGTCATAGTCGTTTCGCGTCATGGCCAAGGTGGCTGATGCCGCTCCAAATTGCAAGATATTCGCTCCGCTACCGGATCATTATTCGCATTCATGTCATCAACTGTCGCCCAGACCACACAGCCGCCCCGCGCCATCGCGACCCCTTGCGTCAAGGTTTGCGTGGTCGACGGAGCCTCCAGCCTGTGCCTCGGCTGCTGGCGCACCCTGTCCGAGATCGGCGGCTGGAGCGGCTTCACGGACGAGGAGCGGGCGCGGATCATGGCTCAGCTAGGCAGCAGGCAGGAGGCAGCAGGCAGCAGAAGCTAGGCGCCGCCCCCAACAGGTTCGCTCTTTCTGCTGCCTGCTGCCTGCTGCCTTCTGCCTTCTGCCTCCCTCCCCGTTTACCCCCCGCAAACCATCCCCCTTCACCGCATGCCAACCGCGGGCGGCCATAAAGGGGGCATGCGGATCGACCTCTCTTCGGCCGGAGTCATGGCGGCGGCCGTCGCCTCGGCCCTGACCACCCTGTGGTGGATGGACCACGCCGGCCTGCGCGGCGAGGCCCAGGCCGCGCCCGCCCCCGCCGCCCATGCCGCTCAAGGCGTGGATGCCCAGGTGCTCAAGGCCGCCGACGGCCACTACTGGGCCGACGCCCTGATCGACGCCGACGACGGCGGCCGCGCCGTCCGCGTCATGGTTGACACCGGCGCCAGCGTCATCGCCCTGACCCCCGCCGACGCCGCCCGGCTGGGCCTCGCCCTCAAGCCGTCGGACTACAGCGCCAGCGTCGTCACCGCCGCGGGCCCGGCCCCCGCCGCCCGGGTCGAGCTGGCCTCCGTCTCCGTCGCCGGCGCCCGCGTCGAGCGCGTCGAGGCTCTGGTGGTCCAGCAGGGCCTGCCGCACTCGCTGCTGGGCATGAGCTACCTCGGCCGCCTCTCGGCCTTCACCGCGACCCCGGCGAGTCTGACGCTGCGGCCCTGAAGCGGCTCACACCGCCTTCACCACCACCGCGACCGCTGTCGCCAGCAGATAGACCGCGAACGCCCGCCGCAGCACCCGCTTGTCCAGCGAATGCGCCAGCTTCGCCCCCCACGGCGCCACGGCGGTGGTCAGCACCCCCATCACCACCGCCCCGGGCACATTGACGTATCCCAGCGACAGCGGCGGCCGCCCGCCGGCGTCCCAGCCGAACACGACGAAGCCCAGCGCCGCCGCCGCTCCGATGGCCAGTCCAAAGCCCGAGGCCGTCGCCACCGCCTGATGGATCGGCCGCCCGCACAGCGTCATCATCATGCCGCCGAAGCTGCCGCCCCCGATCCCCATCATCGCCGACAGCCCTCCGATCAGCCCCCCGACCCCGCGCC
The DNA here is from genome assembly GCA_035654535.1 of Brevundimonas sp. Taxonomy (GTDB): domain Bacteria; phylum Pseudomonadota; class Alphaproteobacteria; order Caulobacterales; family Caulobacteraceae; genus Brevundimonas. Next base: position 3,848 of record DASRWP010000318.1, on the reverse strand, counting down.
GCGCCCAGCCCGTCGGCAACTCGCGCCGCAGCGTGAACCGCTCGGGCAGCAGCCCCATCTGCGCCGCCACCAGCGCCAGACACACGCCATAGACCAGCGCCAGCCCCTCCATCGAGGTCACCCCCGCCACGGCCGCCCCCGCCAGCGCCCCGACCCCGACCCACGGCGTCCAGCTCTTCAGCACCGCCTCGTCCACCGCCCCGTGGCTCCGGTGCGCCTTCAGCGACCGCCACGAGGTCGCGACGATGGTCAGCAGCGACGTCCCGATCGCCGAATGCAGATTGCCCTCGCCCCCGACCCCCAGCACCTCGAACGCATAGAACACCGCCGGCACGATCACCGTCCCGCCCCCGACCCCGAACAGGCCGGCGACGATCCCGCCCACCAGCCCCGCCGCGGTCAGGGCGGCAAGCAGGAGCAGCAGGTCGGAGAGGGGGAGGGCGGTCATGGGAACGGTCTAACCATTCCTCCCCCACAGGGGGAGGGGGACCGCGAAGGGGTGGAGGGGGCCTACCGCCCCGCCCGTTCTTGGGTCAGCACGAACAGCCACTGCAGCCCGCCGCGCCGCCTGATCCCTCAGATCAACAACGCCCCCTCGTGCCGCAGCAGCCACGTCTTCCTCTCCAGCCCGCCCCCGAACCCCACCATCGCCCCATCCGCCCCCACCACCCGGTGGCAGGGCAGCACCAGCGGCAGCGGGTTGCGGTTCAGGGCCATGCCGGCCGCCTGCGCCGCCCCCGGCTGCCCCGCACGCCGGGCGATCTCGCCATAGCTGATGGTGGTTCCGCAGGGGATGTCGGTCAGGGCGCGCCAGACGGCGGGCTGGAAGGCGTCGCCGCCTGAGGTCGAGCGGGCGCCGTCCAGCGACCACGGTATGCGGGTCAGGGCCTCACGCTCGCCGCTGAAGAAGGCCGCCAGCCCGGCGACGACGGCGGGCGGCGGCTCGCCCGGCGCGAGCGCGGCGGCAGGGTATTCGCGCCGCATCGCCGCCTCCAGTCCGTCGCCGAAGGAGAGGCCGCGCAGCCGGCCCTCGGCGTCCGTCGCGAGGGCCAGCGGGCCGATCGGGCTGTCGAGGCGGGACACGGTCAGGCTCGGCGCCGGCGGGTGCGCGGGTAGGCGGGTCAAGCCCGAGGATAACGAGGGCGCGGGGGGCGGGGCCGGGGGCATGACGCAACCTATCGCCCCTCCAGGCCGTTTTGCAGGGTCAAGAAGGAATCATCTGCATGACTACGATCAAGACCCTGTCCGTCGCCGCCGCCGCCCTCGCCCTGTCCGCGGGCGCCGCGCTGGCGCAGACGCCTTACGGCTCGCCCCAGTACGGGTCGCCCCAGTACGGCTCCCAGCAGCAGCAGCCCAACCGTCAGCAGGAAGCCATCGGCGCCATTCTGGGCGCCCTGTTCGGCGACCGGCTGGGCGCCTCGACCTCGATCGACGGCCAGTGGGCCGCCGGGCGCACGCCGCTGTACACCCAGCGCGCCCAGTTCGAGAGCCGCGTCGACGCCGAGGTCCGCTCGGGCGCCGTCAGCGACGGAACCGGGGCCCGGCTGAAGGCCGACTACTATGCGCTGGTGCAGCTGGAGCAGCGCTACGGCGCCGACCGCCGCTTCACCACGCAGGAGCGCGCCGATCTGAGCCAGCGCTACACGGCCCTGACCGACATCCTGAGCCAGGGCGGCTATGAGGGCGACAGCTGGACTTCCCTGCTGGACGGCCGCGCCGCCTTTGAGGGCCGTGTCGACGCCCAGGTGCGCGACCGCCGCATGACCCGCGTCGAGGGCAACCGGCTCAAGGCCGACTACGCCCGTCTGGTCACGACCGAGGCCGACTATATGCGCGATGGCTCGCTGAGCGCCCGCGAGCGCGACGAGCTCGACCGCCAGCGTGTCGCCCTCGACGTCCGCGTGGGCGACACGGGCGGCGGCTATGGCCAGCCGGTCATGGACCTGCGCACCCGCCTGATGAACATCGAGCGCGCCGCCGGCCAGCCCGGCGTCGGCCGTCCGCAGGCCGAGCAGATCCGCATCGAGGTCGGCGACCTGATGCGGCTCGAGGCGGCCTATGCCCGCATGAACCCCTCGGCCGACGACCGCGCCTATCTGGAACGCCGCATCGACGATCTGGAAGTCCGCGCCCGCATCGACCGCCGCTACTGATCGGCCTGGCTCCGTGTCTCCTCCCCATCCCTGAATGGGGAGGTGGCGCGGCGCGCCTTTACGCCGTGACCTAGGGGGCTGCACCGTCGGTCCGCGCCGCCCCCTCCGTCTCGCCGGCTCCGCCGCCGATCCACCTCCCCACGCCGTGGGGAGGAGAGGTTTTCCGGAACCGCCATCCTTCCCCCGACGCTGAAACTTCATGAATCTGGGCGCTCTCGAAGACGAGCCGTTGTTTCGCATCGCCGGGGCCTCCATCAGCCTCGGCGAACTGCTGGGCGCGGTCCTCGTGTTCGTCGTCGCCTGGCTGCTGTCGCGGCTGGTCAGCCGCACATTGGCGCGGGTGCGCGAGCGGACGACCCGCAGCGCCGGCGCCCTCTATCTGCTGCAGAAGCTGGCCAGCTACGGCCTGATCGTCACCGGCGCCGTGCTGGCCCTGTCGACGCTGGGGCTGAACCTGTCCTCGCTGGCTGTGTTCGCCGGGGCGCTGGGCATCGGCGTCGGCCTCGGCCTGCAGGGGGTGGTCAAGGAGTTCGTCTCCGGCCTGTTCCTGATCTTCGACCGGATGGTGTCGGTCGGCGACTACGTCGAGCTCGAGGGCGGGGTGCGCGGGGCCATCGCCGAGATCGGGCCGCGCGCGACCCGCATCCGCACCAATGACAACGTCAACATCATCGTCCCCAACTCGCGCTTCATCGAGGACCGGGTCACCAACTGGACGCTGAAGGGCGACACCCGCCGCATCCATGTGCCCTTCGCCGTGGCCTATGGGGCCGACCGGGCCGAGGTCCGCGACGCGGTGCTGGCCGCCGCCCGCGCCAGCCCCTTCACCCTGCCCGAGACCGACGCCCGCAAGAGCCAGGTCTGGCTGGTCGGCTTCGGCGAGAGCGGGCTGGATTTCGAACTGCTGGTCTGGCCGACGCGCGAGGCGGTCAAGCGCCCGGCCGCCATGCACGCGGCCTACACCTGGGCCATCGCCGACGCGCTGGAGCAGGCTGGCATCGAGATTCCCTTCCCCCAGACCGACCTGCGCCTGCGCAGCGTGTTCGGCCGCGAGGGCGACGACGCCCTGCGGGCGCTCGGCCTGTCGCAGGGCGAGCCGGCCCCGGAGCGCCCGGCGCCCGCCGCCGACCCCGCCCCCCGCGCGCCGCCGGTCAATGACGCGGCCGAGGACCTGATGCAGCCGGGCGACCCGCTGAACGGCGACGATCCGCCGTCCGGCCGCGCCCCCGATTGACGGTCCCGGAACAGGCGCCGCGGCGCCGCGTTATGGTCAAGCTGGGGGGTCGCAGCCCGCGTCGCCCGCGCATCAGGACACCGTCCCATGGTCAACCGTCGCGCCGGCCTTCCCCTCACGGCCCCGTCCGTAGCCCTGTTCGCCATCGCCGTGATCCTCGCCGTCCTGGCCATGCTGGTCCAGTACGGCGGCGTCGACATCCCGGTGGTCAGCGAGCACGCCTTCAATACCCTCGCCGTCGCCTTCGGCGTGCTCACCGCCGGCGTTCTGCTCCGCGGCGCGTAGCCGCCCCTAGCCGCGGCGGGGGCCGCGCCCTAAGTTCCGTTCATGAACCGTTCCAGTTCGCCGCCCAAGGCTCCCAAGGGCTCGGCCCCCCGCACCCGGAAGCCCGTCCACGTGCCCGGCCAGCTCGCCGAGGCGCCCGCCGCCTTCCTGCGCGATGACGACGGCGCGCCTGCCCG
>DASRWP010000317.1:0-6016 GCA_035654535.1 Brevundimonas sp. | reverse complement strand
GTGCTGGGCGGCCATTCGGGCATCACCGACTACACCATCGGCCAGCGTCGGGGGCTGAACGTCGCCGTGGGCGAGCCCCTGTTCGTGACGAAGCTGGACCCGGTGCGCCGCCACGTCATCGTCGGCCCGCGCGAGGCGCTGCTGACCGCCTCGCTGACGTTGGATGAGACCAACTGGCTGGGCGACGAGGACAGCATAGAGGCGGCGGCCGCAGCCGGCGCGGCTGTGCTGGCGCGTGTGCGATCGACCCGTCCCCCCTCCCCGGCCCGGCTGACCTTGGTCGACGGCGCTGTCGCGGTGATCTTCAGAACCGGCGAGGAAGGCGTGGCGCCCGGTCAGGCCTGCGCCCTCTACGATCCGGCGGACCCCGACAGGCTGCTGGGCGGCGGCTTCATCCGGACGACCGCCGCCGTTGTCTGACCAGCAGAACGGGCAGACGGCGCTCGCCACGCGCGCCGGACTTCCGGCCGAGTTCCAGTACCTCCTGCCGCGGTTCCCGCGCGACCGCTGGGCCGCTGCGGGTCTGGACCAGACCGCCGCCTTCTGGCTGCAGATGCACGGAAGCTTCCGCACGCATCAGACGCATATGGACACCTTGATAGAACAGTGGCGCGCGGGCGGCGACCTGTTGGCCCTGCACCGGCAGCTCATCCCGGCGCTCCAGTCCTTCCTGCAGCACCTCGACGGGCATCACCGCGTCGAAAGCGGGCACTACTTCCCGATCATGCGGACCGTCGAGCCGCGCATCGGCGCCGGCCTCGACCTGCTCGACCGTGACCACGACGCCATCCATGGCGTGCTCGAAAGCCTGTTCCAGACCGCGCTGGGCTTCCATCGCTCCGTCAGCGCGCAAGCGGCGGACGCGCGGGATCACGCGAGCCGGCTCTCGGACGCCGTCGAGGCCGCCGGACCTCCCCTGCTGCGGCATCTGGACGACGAGGAGGAGATCGTGATCCCCCTGATACAGCTGCGCGGCCTGACGCCCTAGGCCCGCGACGGCATCAGCTTACGGCGCTGCCGGACCAAGGCCAGCGGCCGGCCGTCGGGCGCATAGGCGACGCCGTCCTCGACCGCCCAGCCGCCGCCGACGTCGCGGGTCTTGAAGTGGAAATAGGCCCAGCCGTCGGGCGAAACGCCGTCGAGCGGCGCCAGCAGGTCGGCGCGCAGATCGACGCTGGCGGAGATGATCGGCGGCGCGGGAAGCGCGGTGAAATAGGTCGGGTACAGCCCATCCAGCAGGAACAGCAGGCGCGCCTCGTCCAGCGGCGCAGCATCTATGGTGCGCATCCAGCAACCGAGCTCGGGCGTGCCGCCCGGGTTTTCGCCAAACAGCTTCGGACCCGCGACGAAGCGGTGGTCGATATGCCGGGTGAACCAGGGGCCGAAGCCGCTGTCGAGCGGCGTTGGCTCCAGGTCCTCCACCGGCCGTGGCGTGGCCTGCAACGGCGTGATGACCGGGCCGGGTATGTCGCGGCCAAAGGTGCCGAGCGCATGGATCGCGGGCCGGTCAGCTTGCCCGCCCGTGACCGATGCGTAGGCGACGTTGCGGCCGCCGCGGTTCATCACCGGATGGAAGGTCGCGTCCTCGAACCGGGCGGCGGCCAGATACTGGACGGTCAGTGACTGCAGCGGGGTTTCCACGCCGAGCCCCTGCCGCATCGCGCCCGCCGCCAGGGCGGCGATCAATCCACCGAAGGGCGCGCCCCGCTCTTGGGGCGCGGACTGCGGCGCGTTTGAGAAGCCTCCGGTCAGACGCGCGACCAGACCGCCTTCGGCGGCCGGGGTCAACGTCAGGGCCTCAGCCAAGGTCTGCGGTGTCATGTGCGGGGTCTATCGCATGAAAAGACGGGCGGAAGGGGGAGGCCTTCCGCCCGAGTCGAGGGATCAGGATATGCGCGGCTGACCGCTCACGTCCGTAGCCAAACAAGACCGACCTAGTCCGTTCGGATTGGCAACCCTCTTGCCAAACGGCTGACGCAGGGTCACTTTCCCTGCATGGGACGCACCGCCGACTATTCACGCCAGAGCTGCTCGATCGCCGCGACGCTCGAGGTCATCGGCGATCCGTGGACGCTTCTGGTCATCCGCGACGCCTTCAATGGCGTCAGCCGGTTCGAACAGTGGCAGGAGCGGCTGGGCGTCGCCCGCAACGTGCTGGCCGCCCGGCTGAAGACGCTGGTGCAGCACGGGGTGCTGGAGCCCCATCTCTATTCCGAACGACCGCCCCGCAACGAATATCGCCTGACCGCCAAGGGCAAGGACCTGTACGGGGTACTGGTCACCCTGCACGCCTGGGGCGCGCGCCACGTTTACGGCGAGGCGGATTCGGGACTCGCCATGCTGCACAAGACCTGCGGTCACGACCTCGCCCCGCGCATCGCCTGTGGTCACTGCAATGAGCTGGTCAAGCCTCGCGACATCGCCCTGGTGCACGCCGCCGACTGCCCAACTGTCGGGGATGTGATGCCGCGGCAGGCGGCGGGCGAAGAGGCGGCCTGAGTCTCGGCTGCGGTCTGATCCCCAGCGGTCCCTGGCTGAGCCGCTTGCGCATTGCGACCAACCGGCTCATTTCACCCTCGATTTTCACGAACTTCTCCCAGGGTCTTCTCCATGTCCGATCCAGTCGTCATCGTCTCCTTCGCCCGCACGCCCATGGGCGGCTTCATGGGTGCCCTGTCCGGTGCCAAGGCGACCGAGCTGGGCGCAACCGCCGTCAAGGCCGCGGTCGAACGCGCAGGCGTCCCTCCCCAGAAGGTGGACCAGATCTACATGGGCTGCGTTCTGCCTGCCGGGCTGGGCCAGGCGCCCGCTCGTCAGGCGGCCATCGGCGCGGGTCTCGGCCAGCATGTCGAAGCGACGACGGTCAACAAGATGTGCGGGTCCGGCCTGCAGGCGGTGATGATGGCCTCTGACGCGCTCGCCGCCGGCTCGGCCGACGTGATCGTGGCCGGGGGCATGGAGTCGATGACCGGTGCGCCCTACCTGATGAGCAAGCACCGCGGCGGCGCGCGCATCGGCCACGACGTCATCGTCGACAGCATGTACATGGACGGGCTGGAAGACGCCTATTCACCGGGCAAGCTGATGGGCAGCTTCGCCGAGGATTCGGCCCGGACCTACCAGTTCACCCGCGAGGCCCAGGACGGATACGCCATCGAGAGCCTGACGCGGGCCCGCGCGGCCATCGCCTCGGGCGCCTTCGCCGCCGAGATCACTCCGGTCGAGGTCACCAGCCGCAAGGGCGTCGAGATCGTCAGTGAGGACGAACAGCCGGGCAAGGCCATGCCCGAAAAAATCCCCAATCTGAAGCCCGCCTTCTCGAAGGACGGCACCATCACCGCCGCCAACGCCTCTTCGATCTCGGACGGGGCTGCCGCTCTGGTGATGACCCGCGAGAGCGTGGCCAGGGCCCTGGGCCTGCCGATCGTCGCCCGGATCGTCAGCCATGCCGCCCACGCGCATGAGCCGGCCCTGTTCACCACCGCCCCCGTCCCCGCCATGCGCAAGGCGCTGAAGAAGGCGGGCTGGTCGGTCGAGGACGTCGACCTGTGGGAGGTCAACGAGGCCTTCGCCGTGGTCGCGATGATCGCCATGCGCGAACTGGGCATCGATCATGCGAAGCTGAATGTGAACGGCGGCGCGACGGCGCTCGGCCATCCCATCGGAGCCTCGGGCGCCCGGGTTCTGACCACCCTGCTGTCGGCCCTGCAGGCGCGCGGCGGCAAGAAGGGCATGGCCAGCCTGTGCATCGGCGGCGGCGAGGCCGTGGCCATGGCCGTCGAACTGGTCTGATGCCCCGACGGCCTTGCGCGTGATCCTGAACCGGAGGGACGCCCTCGGGCTGGCGGCTCTCGCTGCGGCCCCCGCTGCGCGGGTCCAGAGCGCCCCTTCTGAAATCGCGCCGCCTGATCCCGACGAGACTATCCGGCTATGGCCCGGCGCGGCCCCGGGCGGAGAGCACGTCACGGTCACGCCTCGCGTGGTCGAACGCTCGACGGATCCGTCATTTCACGACCGCTTCGCCCAGTACACCACCGTACCCGTTCTGACGGTCCTTCGCCCGACCCGGCCGAACGGCGCCTCTCTGCTGCTCATCCCCGGCGGCGGCTACAAATGGGCGGTGGTGGACAAGGAGGGGCTGGATTGCGCCCGGGTGTTCGCCGATGTGGGCGTCACCTGTTTTGTGCTGCGCTACCGCCTGCCGGGCGACGGATGGGCGGCCGGCGCCGACGCCCCGCTGCAGGACGCCCAACGGGCCATGCGGCTGATCCGGGCCCGCGCGGCGTCGGAGGGTCTCGACCCAAATCGCGTCGCCGTGCTGGGCGCTTCCGCAGGCGGCCATCTGGCCGGCCTGCTCGCGGCGCGGTCTGACAGCGCCTACCAGCCGCTTGATGACGCCGACGGGCAGTCCAGCCGGCCCGACCTCACGATCCTGCTCTACCCCGTAGCGACCATGGCCGAGCCGTTCGTCCACACCGGGTCACGACGCGAGTTGCTGGGCCCGGCGCCCACTCCGGAGGCGATCCAACGCTATTCCCTCGAGCAGATGGACTGGCGCGGGGCGGCTCCGACCTTTCTTCTGCACGCGATCGACGACGAGGCCGTGCCGGTCGGAAACAGCCTGAACCTGCTGTCGGCCCTGAGAACCGCGCGCGTACCGGTCGAGAGCCACCTGTTCGAGGAGGGCGGTCACGGCTTCGGGTTGCGGCTGATCGTCGGCAAACCTGCCGCCGTCTGGCCGCGGCTGGCGATAGGATGGGCGGCCCGCCACGGTTGGCCGGCGCCGTCCTGATCCGTCAGCGAACATCCACCGACTGGGCGATCTGCTCCGCCAGGGCCCGGTCGGCCCCGTCGAGGCTCATGGTCCAGACGTGGACCTCGCGCGGCGCAACGGCCCGCTGGAACAGGTGCTCCTTGGCGTGGCGCACACCGCCCTCGGTCGCGACGACCGAGTTGCGCCCGCCCGCCTCGACCATCTCGCCGCTGTAGATCGGAAACTGCGAGGCCGGTCCGGCGTAGACCATCACGAACGATCGGTCTCCGCGCCGGATCGTGTAGATGCGGAAGTCAGGGCCGGGGCGGCCCGTTACGATCTCGAATCCGGTCGGCAGGGACACGGAAAACGGCAGGGCCGCGCGGGCCGCGGCGTCCAGCACGGTGACGGTCGCGACGGCAGGCGGCGGCGGAGGCGAGGCGGGCGCAGGGGCAGGAACGGCCGAGGCGGGCGAGGTCGTCGCCGGGGGCGCCGCCGGCGCCGCACCGGCTGGCGCTGTCGAGGCGGGAACGGGGACTGTCCGGGCGGGCGCGGCGCCGGCCGGCGGAGCTGTCACAGACGGAACAGCCACGACCGCAGGCCGGGCCGCAGCAGGACGGCTGGCAGGAGAATTCGCGACCGGAGCTGTTGAGGGCGCGGGTGCGATATAGGCGGCAGCCGCCGGCGGGCCGCTGTTGAGGTCGCGGGTCAGCGTGCTGGAGGGTGGCTGCGTCTGGGCCGCAGGCGGCGCGGACTGGGCCTGCGCCGCTCCTGCGAGGGCGACAGCGGCGACGGTAATCAGGTGTACTTTCATGCCTCTGACCTTCGCGCCTCAGCCCGCGAACGGCAAGGCCCCGAGCGCGAGGCGATCACCGACGCGGGTTCAGGCGGCCGGAAGCTCCACCCAGAAGGTCGCGCCTTCGCCTGAGACCGACGAGACGCCAATCGACCCGCCCTGGAGCTCGACCAGTCGCTTCGCCAGCGCCAGTCCGATGCCGTGGCCCTCGACTGTGGAACGCTCGAGACCCAGTCGATTGAACGGCTCGAACAGCTGCGCCTGCTTCTCGGGCGACAGGCCGGGCCCGCGGTCGGTGACCTCGATCCGGACGCCGTCGTAGATCTTGCTGGCCCGGAAGATCACCACCCCGCCCGAACAGCCGTATTTCACCGCGTTTGAGGCGAGGTTGGACACCACCTGGGTCAGTCGCTGGGAATCCGCCAGCGCGACCAGACCGTCGCCTTCGCTGATGACTTCCAGCCGCA
>DASRWP010000316.1:0-6628 GCA_035654535.1 Brevundimonas sp. | reverse complement strand
TCTTCCGATTGCCTACGGCGAGGTGCGGCTGGATGTCGGCTATCGGCTCGATCTTTTCGTAGACCGATCGGTTGTTGTCGAGGTGAAGTCGATCGACGCGCTTGCGTCGATCCATGCGGCTCAACTGCTGACTTACCTGCGCTTCTCAGGCGCGAGACTTGGCTACCTGATCAACTTCAACACGCTTCGCCTGAAAGACGGCTTTCGCCGTCTCGTGCTCTAAACCTGTTGTGTTCGTCGTGATCCGTTGTGCTCGTTGTGATGAACCCTTCCAGCCCCAATATCCCCGCCATGACCGACCTTTCTCCCCGCGAAATCGTATCCGAGCTCGACCGCTTCATCGTCGGACAGGACGACGCCAAGCGCGCCGTGGCCGTGGCGCTGCGCAACCGATGGCGGCGCAAGCGCGTGCCGGATGATCTGCGCGACGAGGTGACGCCCAAGAACATCCTGATGATCGGACCCACCGGCGTCGGCAAGACCGAGATCGCGCGACGGCTGGCGCGGCTGGCCGGCTCGCCGTTCCTCAAGGTCGAGGCGACGAAATTCACCGAGGTCGGCTATGTCGGCCGAGACGTCGACCAGATCATGCGCGACCTCGTCGAGGCGGCGCTGGTGATGGTGCGCGACAAGCGCCGGGCTGGCGTAGAAGCCAGGGCGGAGGCGGCGGCGGAGGAACGGATCCTGGACGCGCTGGTCGGTCCCGGCTCGCAACCGGCGACGCGCGAGAGCTTCCGCAAGAAGCTGCGGGCCGGAGAACTGGACGACAAGGAGATCGAGCTCACCCTCGCCGACACGGTCTCGCCGATGCAGGGGCTCGACCTGCCGGGTGGCGGCAATGTCGGCATGATCAATCTGTCGGAGATGCTGGGCAAGCTCGGCGGCGGCCGGACGAAGACCGTGCGGATGACTGTGACGCAAGCCCTGGCCCCGCTGACGGCCGAGGAAGGCGACAAACTGCTGGATCAGGAGACCCTGAACGCCGAGGCGCTGGCGCTGGCGGAGAACGAGGGCATCGTCTTCATCGACGAGATCGACAAGGTCGCGGCCCGGTCCGAGGCGCGCGGCGGCGACGTCTCACGCGAGGGCGTGCAGCGTGACCTGCTGCCGCTGATCGAGGGCACCACCGTCTCGACCAAATACGGGCCGGTGAAGTCGGACCACGTGCTGTTCATTGCCTCCGGCGCCTTTCATGTGGCCAAGCCGTCGGACCTCCTGCCCGAATTGCAGGGGCGTCTGCCGATCCGGGTCGAGCTGAAGGCCCTGACGCGCGACGACTTCGTCCGGATTCTGACCGAGCCGGAGGCCAATCTGATCCGTCAGAACCAGGCCCTGCTGGCGACCGAGGACGTGACCCTGACCTTCACCCCCGACGCCGTTGAGGCTCTGGCCGACGCGGCCGTGGCGGCCAATGGCGCGGTCGAAAACATCGGGGCAAGGCGGCTGGTGACGGTGATCGAGCGGGTGCTGGAGCAAACCAGCTTCCGCGCCTCCGACCTGACAGGCCAGACGGTGGCGTTCGACGGCGACAAGGTCCGCGAGCGGATCGGCGACCTCGCCCGCGACGCCGACCTGAGCCGGTTCATCCTGTAGGCAGGGCAACCCGGAGCGTCCCGGCGTCGTATATAGGCACGACGATCACGCGAAGGACGCCCGATGAATCCGATCAAGACCGCTATGGCCGCCGCCCTGCTGTGCGTGGTCGCGTCCCCTGTCGCGGCCCAGTCGCAGGCGGTGGATCTGGACCGGTTCGACGGCCGCTGGTTCGAGATCGCCCGGAGCCCCAACGATGTGCAGAAGGACTGCCGCCGGGCGCAGATCGACTTTAACCCGCAGGCGCAGGCCAATCGTTACGGCATCGCTGTCGCCTGCACCCGGCGCGCCGACGGGGTGGTGGAGACCCTGCGCGCCAACGCCCGGGTGACCGATCCCGGGTCAAACGCCCGTTTCCGCTTTACCCTGACCGGCCTGCTGGGCGTCGGCGGTCTGGCGGGGCAGAACTACTGGGTGTGGGATCACGCGCCGGTCTACAGCTGGGCCATCATGGGGCTGCCCAACAAGTCGGACTGGTGGATCTGGCACCGCAGCCAGAGCCCGGCCGAGGCCGAGCGGACCCGGCTGGTCGCCCGCGCCCGGGCGTTGGGCTTCGGCACGGCCTCCGTGGTCCATACGGGCCGCTGAGCCGCCTGCGGACCCGCGCCGCACTTGGACGCCCGTCGCGTCCGTCGTATCGTCCAGCAAGCTGAAGGACTAAAGCCATGACCCTGAAGAACAAATACGCCGTCGTCGCCGGCGTCGCGGCCCTCCTGATCGGCGGCGCGGCTGTCGCCCGGACCGCCGCCGACTGCTGCTGCAAGGACAAATGCTGCGACGAGATGGCGGCGCCGCAATCGCCGGCGCCGACCGGGACCTGATCGGTCGGCTGCACAGCCGCGCTGCTTGAAATAGGAACACAAGCGGAACATAAGGCGTGGGTGCCCGCCGCCGCCCTGACCGTAGAGCTCGTCTTCAGCCGTCCCGGCACGACCCGGGCGGTCACGCGCGGCGCCGCGCGTCTGCTGATCGACATGGGCTATGCGCCCCTGCTCGAGGTCTGCCTGCCGAACGGGCGCCGGGCTGATGTCATGGCGTTGGGCCCGCGCGGCGACATCGTCATCTGCGAGGTCAAGTCCGGGATCGAGGACTATCGCGTCGATCGCAAATGGGGCGAGTACGCGCCGTTCTGCGACGCCTTCTTCTTCGCCGTGGCGCCCGAGTTTCCGTCCGACATCCTGCCCGATCATCCGGGCCTGATCGTCGCCGACGGCTTCGGCGGGGCGGTGGTGCGCGAGGCGCCGTCGACGCCTCTCGCCCCCGCGCGGCGCAAGGCCCTGACCGTGGCGTTCGCCCGTCTGGGGGCGATGCGATCGTTTCGGGATCAGGCCGGCGGCTGAGGCGCGTCGGCCATCGAACCACTTTCGCCGCGGAACATGATGGCGGCGGTCGAGGCCGCGCAGCCGGTCAGGGTCTCATCGCCGATCTTGACGATGGCCGACAGCGGATAGACGCGGTCGCTCATGCCGTCAGAGCACTCGGTGGCCGCCAGCATGACGCTGATCGTCGCGCCTGTTCCGGTGGTCGCCTCATAGGTGGCGGTGGTCCCCTGAACGACAGGGCGGGGCTGCGGCGCCCGCTGTTCGGGCCGGTCGGCGCCGGCGTAGACCAGTTCCGTGCCGGTCAGGTCCACCCCCCAGAAGGGCTCGGTGCCCAGGGCCCGCAGGGGCTGGCCCAGATCGACCCCGCCGAGCACGGGCGCCGGCGCGGACGCCGCGGCCACCGACGTAGGGGCGCTGTCCGGCTCGGGTGAGCAGGCTGCGAGGACGCAAAATGCCAAGGGTCCGACGACAGCGAGACGCATTATTACAGCTCCGATACAGCCCCGGCAGGAAGCGCGAGCGTCGCTGCGGGGTCAAGCCCGCGTTTCCGCTACAGCCAGCCTTTCTTGCGGAACCACGCGAGCGGGGCCACGGCCGAGACGACCATCGCGACCACAGCCAAAGGGTAGCCGAGCGGCTGGCGCAGCTCGGGCATGTGCTCGAAGTTCATCCCGTAGATCGAGGCGATCAGTGTCGGCGGCAGGAAGGCGACGGCCGCCACCGAGAAGATCTTGATGATCGACGACTGCTCGATGTTGATCAGGCCGAGCGCAGCCGAGAGCTGGAAGTCGATCGAGGCCGCGACAGAACGATTATGGGCCGTCAGGCTGTCGGCGTCGCGCGCGAGCGAGCGCAGGCGGGCCCGCGCTTCGTCGTCGGCCATCCGCTCGTCGACGCCGACGAAGGCGTAGACCCGGGACAGGCCTGCAAGGCTCTGTTCAATCCGCGCATTGGCCATCTGCGCGCGGCCGAGCTTGGTGATCAACTTCTCGAACCCTACGCCCTTGCGCCCGGAGAACACGTGGCCGGCGATGTCCTCCACCCGCGTGACGGCGCCGGACAGGATGCTCGACAGCCGATCGACGACCGTCTCCATCAGGTTCAGGAATACCTCGGGACCGCTGGCGGAGAGATGCGGCTCGCGCTCCAGCCGGTCGATCATGATCGAGAACGGCTTTGGGTCGACGTAGCGGATCGTCACCAGCGGACCGTTGGTGATGATGAAGGTGACCGGCTCGACGCCCGGAATCTCCTCATCGCCATGGATCACGATGTCTGCCGTGACATAGGCGGCGCCGTCCTCGCGGTAGATACGGCTGGAAGCCTCGAGCTCGGCCATCTCGGCGCGCGTCGGCACATCGAGGCCGAGCGCCTTCTCGACGGCGGCGTCCTCTTCTTCGGTCGGCTTGACCAAGTCGATCCAGACCGCGTCGGGCGGCAGGCGCCATGCGGACAGGTCTGTGATGACGGGATCGGGGGTGGTTTGCCCCGCGCGGTGCACCCGGATCACGCCCGGACTCCCGGTGTTCGGGCCCTAGGGCTGGCCCGAAGTCGTGTTCGCCGACGCCATCTGCACGCCTTCGGTCGAGGGCTGCGGGGCTTTGTAGATGAAGCCGTAGGTCGGATAGACGGAGGTGCCGAGGTCATTGATCGGGTTGTACCAGACCTTGACCGCGCTCCAATCGCCGTTGTTGGAGACGTCAACGACCGTGACGTTCTCCTCGACCTTGCCGCGGCTCCCGCCCCAGTTGGCGTGGGTCACGCGGATCACGCGGTCGGTCAGGATGTCCGAAACGACCGCAACGTGGCCGCGGCTCATGCGGCCGCTGGGCTGGAAGGCGAGGACGGAGCCGGTCTCGGGACGGCCGCCGGTGCGGAACTTGCCCTGGGCCTGATTCCACCAGGTCAGGGCGTCGCCGAAGATGTTGATGCCCGAGAACATGCGGGCGAAGGTTACGCACTGCCAGTACGGCGCTTCGGCGTTGGCGACGGGCGCAGCGCCCATCACGAAAAATCCGAGGGTCGCTGCAACCGTAGCGGCTTTGAGCCGTTTCGTCATGCTGACCTGTATCCTGCCCTACCGACGACCAAGCCTTAGACGATAGTTTCAGAGGGTTGAAGAACCCTTTCAGGCGAGTCCGCGTGCGGCGCTTTTGCTCTTGACCGGTTTTTCCGTCGCTCCGCGAATCCCCTCAAAGCCTTGCGGCACGGGCGTTCGACGAGGTGATAGGTAAGCATGGCGGCGGCGGGTATCGCGGCCACCAGGGCCAGCCACACAATTATGTGAAACCGGGTGTCGCCCGAGCCGGCCGCCATGGCGGCGGCGTTGGTGGTCAGCAGTAGCGCCGGCGCGCAGACCATGTAGATCGAGTAGCTGATCTCTCCGAGATAGACGCCGGCCTTCGAGCCGAGCACCCCGGCCTTTGCGTTGTCGAGCGATCCGAGGGCGAGGATCATCGCGCCGGCGAACAGCACGGTCACCGGATCCCAAAGGCCCAGCGAGGCGCTGGCGAGCGCGGCCGCCCCGCTGGCGAACGCCACCAGCCCGGCGTACGGGATCGGCGCGCGGCGATAGACCAGATACAGGGCGCAGCCGAGGGCGAAACACGGCACGATCCGCAGCGCGCCCCACAGGAAGGTCGCCTCGGTCAGAGAGAAGCCGGCCAAGGACTGGAACACCGCGTAGATGGCTAGGGCGGAGGCCGCTGCGAGGGCGGTGGCGACCACCGGCCGCTCGCGCAGCCTCCAGGCCACGAAGGCGAAGGCGGGGAAGCTCAGATAGGCGAACCACTCCGCCGAGATCGACCATGACGGGTGGTTGAAGGCCGAAAGCGGCGCCAGTCCCCAGGCGTGGGTCATGGTCAGATGCGCCGGCAGCGCCCGCCAGTCGGTGAGGCTGCCGTCAATGCTCAGGCCCGCCATGGTCGCTGCGACGCCGAGGCCGATCATGCCGAACAGGGTGACCAGATGCAGCGGATAGACCCGCGCGATCCGCGCCCACAGGAAGCTGCCGTAGCTGAACCGCTTCTCGCCCGCCGCCGCCAGATAGACGTGGCTGAGGATGAAGCCGGACAGGACGAAGAAGACCTCGACGCCCAGATACCCCTTGGTCACGGCGACCGGGACCCAGCTCACGTCCAGATGCGGCCAGGCGGTGTAGAGCACCACCCACAGGGCCGCGAGGAACCGCAGGGTCGTCAGGGCGCGCAGGTCAGGGGGCATGGCCACGGGTGTCATGCCCGCGATCCTGCCGCATCAGCGTTGGAAAACGATTAAGCCGCGCGTTTTAATCCGGCCACGATCAGGCGGAGCATTCCGCCGGCTTCTCGCCACCGGGGAACATCTCGCAGGCGCGGTCTATCTCTCCCTGAATCAGGGCGCAGGGGTTGAGGGCGTTGCAGGGCGGGCGGGTGGCCGGGCTGACAGCGATGCAGCGCTGGACCAG
The DNA here is from genome assembly GCA_035654535.1 of Brevundimonas sp. GTDB lineage: Bacteria > Pseudomonadota > Alphaproteobacteria > Caulobacterales > Caulobacteraceae > Brevundimonas. The sequence continues at coordinate 268 of DASRWP010000316.1, read as the reverse complement.
CCGCGCCGAGGCCGCCTCTCCGACGGCGTCGCGGCAGGTCGCGGCGTCGCCGGCGGGCGCGAGGGACGGCTCTACGGCGGCGTCGACCTCCTCCTGCGGCGGGGCGTCGGCGGGCATGACAGGCGCGGGCGCCTCGGCCGCGGCCCGCTCGGCCTCGGGAGCGTCTGCGGGCTGTTGGCAGCCGCTCAGGAAGACGACGGCGGCGACGGCCAGAACAGTGCGGCGCATGGGGCGGCTCCGATCGTGTGCAGCGTCACCATAGGCACGG
>DASRWP010000315.1:0-8410 GCA_035654535.1 Brevundimonas sp. | reverse complement strand
GTGCTTGGCGACGGTGAAGGCGAACAGCATATCCTCGATCTCCTGCGGCGTCGGCTGACGGCGGGTGACGATCCTGAGGTCCGACGCGGCGATGCGACTGCGGTCCCGCGACTGAACCAGAAAGCCGCCGGCGACCGAGCGGAACACATCGCCGGGCGCGAGAGGGTCGGGCAGGCCGTCGGTCAGCAGCAGGCGCAGGTTCTTCTTGGCCGCGAAGATGGCGCGTGCCTCCTCGTCGGCGCCGGGGGCGATGACGACCTCGGTGAAGATGTCGGTGATCCGGCGCGCATCCGGGCCGCTGAGAGGTCGGTTGACCGCGACCACGCCGCCGAAGGCCGAGACGGCGTCGCACTCAAGCGCCCGGTCATAGGCAGACGACAGGTCCGCGCCGACCGCCACGCCGCAGGGATTCGCGTGTTTGACGATGACGCAGGCGGGGGCCTCGAACTCGGCCACCAGCTCATAGGCCGCGTCGGCGTCTGCGATGTTGTTGTAGCCCAGTTCCTTGCCCTGAAGCTGGCGCGCGTTGGCGACCCCGGGGCGGGACTCGCCGGTGCGGTAGAAGGCGCCGGTCTGGTGTGGGTTCTCGCCGTAGCGCAGGGTCTGGGCGAGGGCGCCCGCGATGGACTTGCGGGCGGGGGCGGCGTCGCCGACCTGTCCTGCGAACCAGCCGGAGACGGCGGCGTCATAGGCCGCGGTGCGGGCGAAGGCGCGGGCGGCCAGACGTTTGCGCAACTCAAGCGAGGTCGCGCCCTCAGCCTTCAAGGCGGCCAGCAGCTCGTCCACGGCGGCCTTGTCGACGCAGACGGCGACATAGCCGTGGTTCTTGGCGGCCGAGCGGATCATGGCCGGGCCGCCGATATCGATGTTCTCGACGGCAGCTTCGAAGCCGCCCCCCGAGGCCACGGTCTGCTCGAACGGATAGAGGTCGATCCAGGCGATATCGATGCCGCCGATGCGATGCTCCGTCATCGCCTCCGCATGGGCGGGGGCGTCACGCACGCCCAGCAGGCCGCCATGGACGACGGGGTGCAGAGTCTTGACGCGGCCGTCCATCATCTCGGGAAAGCCGGTCAGATCTGCGACGTCCTTCACCGGCAGGCCGAAGCCGGCGATGGCGGCGCGGGTGCCGCCGGTCGAGACCAGCTCGACCCCTAGGTCGTGCAGGGCGCGCGCCGCCTCTTCCAGCCCGCCCTTGTCGCTGAGCGAGATCAGGGCGCGCTTCGGGGCCACGCGGTCGGGCGCGGGCGGAAAACGGGGGGCGGCGGGCATGACGGCGTCCGTTGGCTGGCGTTCGGGAGGGGGACGCCGCGCGTCTAGCACCGTCCGGGCGGAGCGGGAACCGGCCCCGTCACGCAGTCGCCGCCGGGCGGTCTAGCGGAGCCCGTCTTCGGCGAGCGTATGGGCGACGATGGCGTTGGCGTGGCCGTGCCCCAGTCCGTGCTGTTCCTTGAGCCTGGCCACCAGTTCCATGTGGCGAGCCGGATAAGCGCGCCTGACCTCTTGCTGCCAGTCAGCGATCGGACGCCCGTAGACTTTCTCGATCGACGGAAAATACGACGCGGGGCCCTTTATCGAATCCTTGCTTGGTCTGCCTCCCTGTCCCGGGCGGCAGTAAGCCAACCGCCGCGCGGGCGCGCAAGACGACGCCACGGTTCAGCGCTCGAGCCGGCTGGTGTGGATGCGCAAACGGGCGATCAGGCCGTCCGGAGACCAGTCGTAGTCGATCGAGCCGGCGAGGCTGTGGGTCATGATGCGCTGCAGGAGTTTGCTGCCGAAGCCTTCGTCCGCCCCCGGCGGCTTGACGGCGGGGCCACCGCGCTCGGTCCAGACGATCACGGCCACCTCTCCTTCGATCAGACAGGCGACGTCGAGCAGACCGCCCTCCGTCGACAGGGCCCCATGCTTGACGGAGTTGGTCGCCAATTCGTGCAGAACCAGCGCCAGATTGGTCGCAGCGGCCTCGCCGATGCCCATTCGCGGCACGGACACGCGGATGCGCCCGGCGAAGGCGCCGAGGTCGTCGTAGGGCATCAGCAGGACGGTGATGAGGTCGCCCAGCAACGCGGCGTTCTCCGTCTGGCCGGGCACCGGCCGCACCAGATCATGGGCGCGGCCGAGGGCGGTCAGGCGCTGCGTCAGCTCGCGCGCCATGTCCTCCTTCGTCTCGGACGAACGCGACGTCATCGTGGTCAGGGCGCCGGCGATGGCGATGAGGTTCTTGACCCGGTGGCTCATCTCTCCGGCGAGCAGCTCGTGGGCCTCCTCGGCCTGCTTGCGGCCGGTGACGTCGAGGAAGACGCCGTACATGACCCGCTTCCGGATGTTTTCGTCGTCGCCGCGCCCCCGGGCGGAAATCCAGCGCACCTCGTCGTGGATCAGGATGCGGAAGTCGATCTCGTAGGGCCCTACGATGCCGCGCGTGGCGTTGAAGGCCGCCCGCACGCGGTCCCGGTCGGCCGGATGGATGTTGGCGGACAGGTCTTCGAAGCTGACGGGACCGCCCGCCGGCTGGGCCCAGAGTTCGTAGCCGATCTCGTCCATGGTCAGGCCGTCGCTGTCGACGTTCCACGCCCAGAGGGCGACGCCGGCGGCCTTCACGCCGAGGCGAAGGTGCTCCGTGTCCCACACCGGGAAGCCCGCTGCGTCATGGCTGGCGGTCACATCAATGTCCTTCGCGACGGCGCCGGCGTGTTGGCTGCGAGCCCCGTGTGGACTGAAACGTGATGATTGGCCATGCCTCCGAACCCCGGTTTGCGACTCGCGGCGGCAGGCCCCGATGTCATGCCGCAGCGGGGGCGACCCCCCGCGTTTGACCCAACACCGAAGCTGTAGGGGCCGTTCCCTCGCCCATTCGGCCTCAGGCGGCGAGCGCCCCGAAGTCGACCACGAGGGGCTCTCGCCCCAGCAGGGCGAGAAAGCGGCGGAAGTCCGCCTGCTTCAGAGCCGTCGTGGCGGTGTTGGTCAGGGGGTGGAAGTTGACCACGTCGCAGTCCCACAGCGCCTTGTCGAGCACGAAGGTCACGCGGCGCGCCGGGTCGTTGATCAACCCCAGGGCCGTTACCGACCCCGGCGTCAGTCCAAGCGTCTCGTAGAGCAGCGCCTCGTTTCCGAACGACAGGCGGTCCGAGCCGATGGTCTTGGGCAGGCGCTTGAGATCGACGACCGTGTCCTGTCGGGCCGAGACCAGCCAGAACCGGCCCTTCCTGTCTTTCAGGAACAGGTTCTTGGTGTGGGCCCCGGGCATGGCGGCCTTCAGCTCATGCCCCTCGTCGACCCGGAACACGGCGGGATGGTCATGCGTGTTCTGGGCGACGCCGTTCTCCGCCATCCAGTCGAGGAGACGGTCGCGGCCGAAAGCGGGCGAAATGGTCGGCTTGTCTTCGGTCATCGGCCTTCGCTAGGGATGGAGACCCCTCTCGATACCGTCCGGAGACCGCGCGTGGAACTGGAATGCTATCCAATGATGCCCCAGCCGCCGGACCTCGTGCCCGGCCGGCAGTCGCGCAACTGGATGGACGCCTTCGCCAGCCGTCATCCTTACCGCTGCCTGCCGCTGAACATGGCCAATACGACGGGCTGGGAGATCCTGTGCCCGATCGGCTTCACCGCTGAGTGGAACGGCGGGCCCAGTCAGGCGGACATCGTCATCACGCCCGAGCGGCCGACCCCGAACCTGCAGCATATCGTCACCTCGCACTTCTCGCGCGGGGTGCTGACCATGCATCCGCAGTATCTGTTCCGCACGCCGCCCGGCTGGGGCTTGCTGGCTGGTGGATCGCCCAACCATCTGAAGGACGGCATCCAGCCTCTGGTGGGGCTGATCGAGACCGACTGGCTGCCCTTCCCCTTCACAATGAACTGGCTCTTCACGCGGCCCGGCCGGATCAAGTTCGAGAAGGGCGAGCCGTTCTGCTTCATCACCCCGATCGAGCACCGCAAGGCCGAGCAGTTCCAGCCGGTCATCCGCTCGCTGGAGTCCAATCCGGTCATGCACGGCCAGTTCGAGGCCTGGAACCGGGCGCGGACGGACTTCAACCAGAGGCTGGCTTCAGGCGACCCCGACGCGGCCAAGGAGGCGTGGCAGCGCTACTATTTCAAGGGCGAGATCCCGGAAGAATTGGGCACCGCGCCTGCGACCCACGTCAACAAGCGCCGGCTGAAATCGCCGCGGATCGGATGACGTAAGGGCCCCAGCGTTTCCGGAGGGGCCCTGACGCTTCTTACATCGGCCGCGCGACGCGGGGGCCGACGTTCTGGATCACCTCACGGGCGTCGAAGGCGTTGGGATCGTCCGCCGGCTTGGCGCCGCGGCCCATCACGATCTCTGCGGTGGCCTCGTACCGGTCGATCTCGCGGACATCGAGGTCAGGACCGAACGGATCCGCCCACGGGCTCCAGTAACCACGGCGGTAGTAGCGCCACGAGGGTCCCCAGAACGGGCTGTAGCGGCGGTACGAGAACGGGCTGTACCGGTCGTAATAGAACGGGTCCGGCGTGGCCTGCAGGCGCACGTCGCGGTCGGTCGCGCGGTTGACCGTGGCGAACCAGTCGTAGCCGTTCTCGGCGGTGACCTCGGCGGCGCGGAGCAAAAGCGCCATCTCGACCTGATCGCGAGACGTCACGGAGTTGCCCGAGAAGCTGACGCGGAAGCGGTCGGCGTCGATCCGCTGGTCGGCGTAGCCATAGCGGCTGCCGTAGCCGGCGGGAGCATAGGGGGTGGCCGTGGCGCAGGCGGACAGGGCGAGCGTCGCCACCGCGGCCAGAAGCACGGGCTTGAACAAACGATGTCTCATCGGAATCTCCTTGAGCCCGCACTAAACGCGTCCGCTCCTGAACGGGACATGAACATGCCGGTTCCGGAAATGCACAAGTCCCTATAATCTCGAAACAATAAGCGCGGCGGCGGCAAGCAGGAGAAGGCCGGTGAAGGCGGCGAAGCTGCGCCGGAAGCGGGGCTGGGACATCCGCCGCGCCAGCGCCGCGCCGCCCAGGCCGTAGGCGGACATGCTGATCACGTCCATGCCGACCGTCGCCAGCGCGAACAGCGCCAGCTGCGGGGCCGCGGGCCGGTCGACGTCCATGAAAGGGGGCAGGACGGCCGAGAAGAAGAGCACGATCTTCGGGTTGGCGATCTGAACCATGAAGCCGTCGACGAGAGCGCTGCGGCCCAGCCGCACCGGCGGAGCCTCGGCGTCGCCGCCGCCGGTCCTCAAGGCGTCGGCAAGCGCCTTCAGCCCCAGCCATGCGACGTAGAGCGCGCCGCCGATCGAAATCAGGCGAAAGGCGTCAGGGAAGGCGGTCACCAGAGCGCCGAGACCGAGGGCGGCGGCGGCGAACCACACGAGGGTCGCGGCATTCATTCCGACCACGCCCGCCAGGGCTCCCGCCTTGCCGCGCTGCACGCCGTTGGCGATGGAGAAGACATTGGCCGGCCCGGGCGTGATCGCCATGACGGCCATCACCCCCAGAAAGGTCAGATAGAGCTGCGGGTCTACGGGGAGGGTCACGGCGCGCTCGTCCCGCGCCCGGGAGCGCGCGTCAAGCCCGCCGAGGGCTCCTCAGGCGGTGGCGATCAGTCTTCGTGGTTGTCGTGCGCTTCTTCAGCTGTTTCGTCGTCGGCCTCGATCTCGTCCACCGCCACCTCGATCCCGTCGACGGCGGCGTCGACGGAGTCCATCGCCTCGGCCAGTGCGTATTCGGCGACGAGGCCGTAGGTGGCCAGATGTTCGGGATCGTTGGACGCCCAGGCGCCGTTGACCGCGGCGCCCTGGGCCAGCCGCAGGGCGCCGGAGGCCTCGACCCCGGCCAGGGCCTCGGCCACGACGGCGTCGACGTCCACCTCGGCCATGGCCTCGGCGACGATGGCGTCGATGTCGATGTCCGCGAGGGCTTCAGCGGCGATCGACGACGCATGCTCGGCCGCGACCGCGGTGAAGGCGTCGACGTCCGGCTGGTACTCGGCCCACAGGGCGGCGATGCGGGTCTCGCGCTGGAGCTCGGTCAGGCTGGTGTCCTTCGACAGGGCTTCGGCGCGTTCGCCGAACGACTCCATGCGCGCGCCGAAGGCCTCGGCGGCGGCCTCAAGCGCGTCTTCCGAGGGTCCTCGCAGATCGGTTGCGACCGCGGCCGAGATCGGCAGCAGGGAAAGGGCGGCGGCGAGGGAGAGGGCCTTGATCATCGGGAAGCTCCTTGAGCGGGTCAGCGCAAGGTCCGCCGAACGGCGTGCGGCCTCAAGTGAAATCGCCGTAAGGAGGCGTCAGCGCGGAGCGGCGGCCGCGGCCGCGATGCCGTCGCGGATCATCCGGGGCGCCAGGGCCGCCTGTTGCGACATAACGCGGGCCGATTCCAGCATGCCCGGGCGTCGCGCTTCAGGCGCCATGGCGGCGCGGCCGGTGATGAAGGCGGCGATCTCCACCGCGAAAGCGTCGGCCTCTGGCTGGTAGCGGGCGGCGATGGCGTCAAGCGCCGCGTCGCGCCGGGCTGCGTCGCCCGCCGCCGCAGCCACCGCCGCCTGCATCTCGGTCTCCATCGCCGCGATCCGGTCTTCGAAGGCCGCCACTTTCGCGTCGAAAGCGACGACTTCTGGCGCGAGAGCGGGCGCCGGCGCGGCGGGCTGCGCCTGCTGCGCCGCGACGGGGAGAGGCAAGAGCGCGGCGGCGAAGGCGACGGCGGCAAGCGAGCGGATGAGCATGCGCGTTCTCAAGACAGGGGTGAAACGTCACTCCAACATCCAGAATGGCGCATTTTCAGGACGTTGGCGAGATTTGCCCGGGCCGGATCAGCTCCGGTCGCGCGCCTCCCGCTTGCCCAGCACCCGCAGGCGCAGCGCATTGAGCTTGATGAAGCCGGCCGCGTCCTTCTGGTCGTAGGCGACCGCGCCGTCCTCGAAGGTGACCAGCTCCTGATCATAGAGGCTGTTGGCGCTCTCGCGGCCGACGACCGTGGCGGATCCCTTGTACAGCTTGACCCGCACCGTCCCCGACACGCGGGTCTGGGAGTGGTCGATCGCGGCCTGCAGCATCTCGCGCTCGGGCGAGAACCAGAAGCCGTTGTAGATCAGGTGGGCGTATTTGACCGCCAGTTCGTCCTTCAGGTGCATGGCGCCGCCGTCGAGGGTGATCGACTCTATGCCGCGATGGGCCGCCAGGAGAATGGTCCCGCCCGGGGTCTCGTAGACGCCGCGCGACTTCATGCCGACGAAACGGTTCTCGACCAGATCGAGGCGGCCGACGCCGTTGTCGTGGCCGTACTGGTTGAGGGCGGCCAGCAGGGTGGCCGGCGACATCGCCTCGCCGTTGATCGAGACCGCGTCGCCCTTTTCGAAGCCGATGGTGATGACAGTGGGCGTGTCGGGAGCCTCTTCGGGCGAAAGGGTCCGCTGGTGCACGAACTCCGGCGCCTCGACCGACGGGTCCTCCAGCACCTTGCCCTCCGACGAAGAGTGCAGAAGGTTGGCGTCGACGCTGAAGGGCGACTCGCCGCGCTTGTCCTTGGCGATGGGGATCTGGTGCTGTTCGGCGAAGGCCAGCAGGTGTTCGCGGCTGCGGAAGTCCCACTCCCGCCACGGGGCGATCACGCGGATGTCGGGCTCCAGCGCATAGTAGCCGAGCTCGAACCGGACCTGGTCGTTGCCCTTGCCGGTGGCGCCGTGACAGACGGCGTCGGCGCCGACCATGCGGGCGATCTCGATCTGGCGTTTGGCGATCAGCGGCCGGGCGATGGAGGTGCCGAGCAGGTACTGGCCCTCGTACAGGGCGTTGGCGCGGAACATCGGGAAGACGTAGTCGCGGACGAACTCCTCGCGCAGGTCGTCGATGAAGATGTTCTCGGGTTTGATGCCCAGTTTCAGCGCCTTCTCGCGCGCCGGCGCCAGCTCCTCGCCCTGGCCCAGGTCGGCGGTGAAGGTCACGACCTCCGCGCCGTATTCCGTCTGCAGCCACTTCAGGATGATCGAGGTGTCGAGGCCGCCGGAGTAGGCGAGGACGACCTTCTTGGGCGCGGTCTGGGTCATGGGGCGGTCCTTCGGAGAACGCGGGGAGGCGTTCGGCGGCGTTGCGCGCGCTTAAAGGACCAGAAGCGTGGCGATGCAAGGGCGATGCACGCGACGGCGTTCTCCCCCCGCCGCTGCGCGACGACGACCCTCCCCCAAGTGGGAGGGAGAGGCGTTAGTTCACCCCCACGGACCGCGCGGCTGGACGGGCGTGGTTGGCACGCTGGTGGTGGTCGACCGGGGCGCGCGCTCGGCGAAGACCGGACGCGGCCCCGCGTCCGCCTTCCCTCCCATCTCCATCAGCGCCCGCACGCGGTTGCCCGTCGCCGGATGGGTGGAGAACAGGTTGTCAGCGCCGCGGCCGGCCAGCGGGTTGATGATGAACAGCTGGCCCGAGGCCGGATTGCGCTCGGCGGT
>DASRWP010000314.1:0-3647 GCA_035654535.1 Brevundimonas sp. | reverse complement strand
CACCGGCGCGAACGGCATGGCCGCGTCGCGCCGGAAGTCGCGCCCCTGCATGTCGAGCGGATCCGGTTGCTGGCGCGCCGCGGTTTCTACGACGGCGTGCCGTGGCACCGCGTGATCGACTGGTTCATGGCCCAGACGGGTGACCCGCTCGGCAATGGCGAGGGGCAGAGCCCGTTCCCGGACCTGAAGGCGGAGTTCACCTTCCGGCGCGACGCGGCCATGCCGTTCGCGCCGGTGGCCGAACCGTCCGGAGCGCGGGTCGGCTTTCTGCACTCGCTGCCCGTCCAGACCCAGCCGGACGCGGCCTTCGCGCTCACCGCGGACGGCAAGGTTCACGCGTGGGGCCTCTACTGTCCCGGCGTCGCCGGCATGGCGCGGGACGAGGGCAACGACACCGCGAACAGCCAGTTCTTCCTGATGCGGCAGTCCTATCCGGCGTTGGACAAGCGCTACACCATCTGGGGCGCGGCCGTGTCGGGACTCGACGTGCTGCGATCGTTGCAGGTCGGGGACGGCGAGAACGGCATGATGGCGCAGGTCCAGCCGGATCGACTGACGCGCGTCAGGATCGCAGCGGACATTCCCGAGGGTGAACGTCCGGCAGTGCAGGTGCTGGCGACAGACTCGCCCCGCTTCCGCGCCCTCGTCGATGCGACCCGGCAAGCGCGTGGCGCTGACTTCTCCGTCTGCGATCTGACCTTGCCGGTGCAGGTGGCCGGCTAGGGCGTCCTGGACTGGCGACGCCTCCGCCGGCGTGGGGCGCGATCGGCGCGCATCTGTTGCAGCAGCAGCCCTTCGCGCAGGCCGCGGTCGGCGACGCGGACGCGCTCGGACGGCCAGCCGCGCTGAACTGCTTCCATGATCGCCGCGCCGGCGAGGACAAGGTCGGCCCGGTCGGGTCCGATGCAGGATTCGGCGGCCCGTCCGTCAGGCCCCAGCGCCATCAGGGTCTCCGCGGCCCGGCCGCAATCTCCGCTGGTCATCCACAGGCCGTCGACCAGGTTACGCTGGTACCGCTTCAGCCCGAGGTGGATGCCGGCCAGGCTGGTGATCGCTCCCGAGGTTCCGATCATGTGACCGAGGCCGCTGGTGAACACCTGCCGCAACTCCGGGCCCACCGGCGCAGACGCGAGCGCTCCCGACATGTCCGCGACCATGGCTTCGTACCATGCCTCGAGATCCTGCGCCGGCTCCGGGTGGCGTTCGGCGAGCGTGACCACACCGATCGGCGCCGACATCCACCCTGCGAGTACGAAGTCGCCGCGGCCGCGCCGCTTCATCCAGCTCAGCTCGGTGGACCCGCCGCCGACATCAACGACCAGCACTGCCTCGGCGGACGCGTCGAACAGGTCGAGACAGCCCTCGACCGCCAGCCGAGCCTCTTCCGCTGGATCGATGATGCGCAGCTTCAGACCGGTGCCGAGCCGGACCCGCTCGATAAAGGCCTCGCCATTGCTGGCCTGACGGCAGGCCTGGGTCGCCACGGCGATCAGTTTGGACGACTGCAGACCCTTGCGCGCGACCCGCTCGCCACACAGGGCCAAGGCGTCGTAGGCGCGGTCCATGGCCGCGTCGTCGAGCTGGCCGGTGCGCGAAAGATTCTCTCCGAGACGTACGATGCGGCTGAAGGAATCGACCACACGGAAGCCGTCACGCGCTGGCCGCGCGATCAGCAGGCGGCAGTTGTTGGTCCCCAGATCGAGAGCGCCGTACAGGGGCGCATCACGACCTGATCCATCCCCTTTGGCGAGGACGCCGCGACGGGCGTCCGATCTGCCGTCTCGGGGAGGCTGGGACCGGTCGCCGCGCGGGGGCGCGCCGTCGGTCTCCGGCATGGCCGAACTTTCAAGGTGGGCGGTCCGAAGCGGCGCCCGTCCCAATCATCCTAGAACTGGCGCCCGCTCCGCGCCAAGCGCATCTGACCCGAAAATGAACGGGCCGACGGGTACTGGGCTCAGGTCCATTCGGCGACGATGCGGACATGAACCAGCAACTCGTCGCCAAATTCGCACTCGGCAACATCGTCCGCCACCGCGACGCGGCGTTTCGCGGCGTCGTGATCGATATCGACGCGGGCTATGACGGGCCTCCGGCGGATACCGGGTCGTTCGCGGCGGACCAGCCCTACTATCGGGTGCTGGCGACAGGCCCCGACGGCGGTTTCATCGCCTATGCGGCCGAGACGGTGCTTGAGCCGGATCCTGAGCAGGATCCACTGCCCCGGGACGTCGAACGCCGGTGGCTCACTGTCGATTCGAGGGGCCGCCATGCGCCCGTGGCGCACGCCATTCACTGACGCGCTGGCGTGGCCGACGCCGTGGCCCTAGATTGACGGCAAGGGCCGGTCCGACCCCGGCTTCCGCGGAGATGTCCTGATGTCCGACTTCGAGCATGTATTCGACAAACCGCCGGAAGGCGCCGCAGCCGACTGGACCATCCCCCAGAACTGGGCCGCCTATACCGACGTCGAACATCGCACGTGGGACACGCTCTACACGCGCCAGATGAAAATCCTGCCGGGCCGGGCAGCGGACGTGTTTCTGAAAGGGCTGACAGCGCTGGACCTGAACACCGGAGGCATCCCCGACTTCGCAGTGATGAACCCGAAGCTGCAGGCCCTGACCGGCTGGACCGTGGTTTGCGTGCCCGGGCTGGTGCCTGACGAGGTCTTCTTCGATCATCTCGCCAACCGCCGCTTCCCGTCGGGTCAGTTCATCCGCAAGCCTGATCAGCTGGACTATCTGCAGGAGCCGGACATCTTCCACGATGTGTTCGGCCACGTCCCCATGCTGACCGACCCCGATTTCGCCGACTATATGGCGGCCTATGGCAAGGGCGGACAGCGCGCCGCCTCGCTGGGTATGCTTCCGAACCTCGCACGGCTGTACTGGTACACGGTCGAGTTTGGACTGATGCAGGACGCGAAGGGCCTCCGGATCTACGGAGCCGGCATCGTCTCGTCCGCGACCGAGAGCGTATTCTCGCTGGATGACCCGTCTCCGAACCGGCTCGGTTTCGATCTCGAGCGGGTCATGCGGACCCTGTACCGGATCGACGACTTCCAGCAGGTCTATTTTGTCATCGACGGGATCGAGCAGTTGAAGCGCGAGACGTTGAAGGATTTCGGCCCGATCTATGAGCGGCTCAAGGGAGCCGACGCCATTCCGATCGAGACTGTCCTGCCAGAGGACCGGGTCTTCACCCGGGGCACCCAGGTCTATGCAGAAAAGGGTGGCCGGTTCGCCGCCTAATCCGCGTGTGAGATCAGACTGTTGCGCTTCGTGTCTCGCATGAAGACATAGACCAGCAGTGACACGCCGATCATGCCCGTGACGTACCAGAAATAGACCGTTTCCATCCCGGCGCCCTTGAACCACAGGGCGACATATTCGGCCGTCCCGCCGAAGAGGGCGTTGGCGATGGCGTAGGGCAGGGCGACGCCGAGCGCGCGGATGTGGGCCGGAAACAGTTCGGCCTTCACCACCGCGTTGATGGCGGTATAGCCGCTGACGATCACCAGGGCTGCAAGAGCCAGCAGAAACGCGACGAACGGGCTGTCTACGGTCGCCAGCGCGCTCATCAGCGGAACGGTGCACAGCATTCCGAGCACGCCGAAGGCGATCATCACCGGCTTTCGGCCGATGCGG
>DASRWP010000313.1:0-7547 GCA_035654535.1 Brevundimonas sp. | reverse complement strand
GTTTCGCCGAATTCCGCGCCTCGTCCTCGCCGTCGTGGCCATAGCCATCGGCGGGGCGGTCGAGCTCATTCAGGGTCAGGTCGGCCGGGACGCCAGCTGGGGCGACCTGCTGGCGGATGCGCTGGGCGTCGCCGCCGCGCTGCTTGTCTGGACGGTGTGGCGCGGTTTCCGCACGCGCGAGGAGCTTCAGACCTCGAAGACGCGGTAGGGCAGCTCTCGGAGCGTCTGCTGACGGGGGTCCAGCAACGCCGGCTGGACGAAGCCGATCGGCGCGGGCCCTTCGAACCCCGCTTGTCCCCAGCCGCATCCCCAGATCAGTGTCGTCGGAACACCACATCTAGCGGTCGCGCAGAAAGTGATCGCAATATAGCCGCATTTCGGCTTGGCGCCGGGCGCGCCGGACCGCATGGTGAATCCACCCTCGGATTCGCCGACAGAGCCCCGCACGATGAACGCGCACGTTTCGATCAAGCCCCTCAAAGGCGCCTCCGCCCCCGGTCTGTTGACCGCCTCGGCCGCCTACAAGCCGTTCCGCTATCCGTGGGCGTTCGACATGTGGAAGAAGCAGCAGCAGGTCCACTGGATGCCCGAGGAGGTGCCGCTGGGCGAGGACATGAAGGACTGGGCGGTCAATCTGACCGACAGCGAGCGCAATCTGCTGACCCAGATCTTCCGCTTCTTCACCCAGGCCGACATTGAGGTCCAGGACAACTACATGGAAAAATACGGTCGGGTGTTCAAACCGACCGAGGTCAAGATGATGCTGGCGTCCTTCGCCAACATGGAGACCATCCACATCGCGGCCTACGCCCTGCTGCTCGAGACCATCGGCATGCCCGAGAGCGAATTCGCCGCCTTCCTCGAATACGAGGCCATGCGCGACAAGCATGACTTCATGGGCAAGTTCGGGGTCGAGACCAACGGTGACATCGCCCGCACCCTGGCCATGTTCGGGGGCTTCTCGGAGGGCCTTCAGCTGTTCGCCAGCTTCGCGATGCTGATGAACTTCCCGCGCCAGAACAAGATGAAGGGCATGGGCCAGATCGTCAGCTGGTCTGTGCGCGACGAGAGCCTGCACTGCGAGGGCATCATCAAACTGTACCACGCCTTCAACAAGGAGACGGGCGCGGTCACCCCGCAGGTCGCCGCCGACATCGTCGATTGCTGCAAGACGGTGGTCGAGATGGAGGACCGCTTCATCGACCTGGCCTTCGAGATGGGCCCAGTTAACGGGATGACGCCGGACGACATCAAACAATACATCCGCTTCATCGCCGACTGGCGCCTGCGCCAGCTGCACCTGCCCGAGGTCTATGGCGTCAAGGAGAACCCGCTTCCCTGGCTGCAGTCCCTGCTGTCGGGCGTCGAACACGCCAACTTCTTCGAGGCCCGCGCCACCGAATACTCCAAGGCCGCCACGCAAGGGTCGTGGCACGGCGCGGACGGCGTCTGGGGCAGCTTCGATGCGATGATGAAGAAGCGGACGGAAGGCGCGGAAGCCTAAGCTCCGACGGATCAGGCGGCCTCAGCCTGCTCGTCCGTCCCCGCTCCCAGCGCGTCGGCGATGGCGGCGATGAGACGTTCCTGGTTGATCGGTTTGGCAACGTGACCGTTCATGCCCGCGTCATGGCATTCCTTGATGTCTTCCGACACCACATCGGCCGTCACCGCGAGGATCACGACCTTCGAGGTCGGACCGTCGAGAGCCCTGATCGCCCGCGTCGCCGCGTAGCCGTCCATGCCGGGCATTCGGATGTCCATCAGCACGACATCAAAACCGCCGGTGCGAACGGCCTCCACGCCGGCTGCGCCGTCGTTGGCGGTGACGACGTCGCAACCCACCGACTGGAGCATCAGCGTCGCCACCTCGCGGTTGACGGGATGGTCGTCGACCACGAGCACGCGGGGAGGGCGCGTCATCTCCACGGGCTCGGTCACCACGGCCGGCTGATGTTCGTGCCGGGGCAGGCGAACCGTGAACCAGAACCTTGATCCCACGGGAGAGGTCTCGACCCCGATCGAGCCGCCCATGAGTTCCACCAAGGACTTCGAGATGGCCAGCCCCAGGCCGGTTCCGCCGTGGCTCCGGGCGACTGACGGATCGAGCTGGGAGAAGGGCAGGAACAGCAGCGGCATCTTCTCGGCGCTGATGCCGGCGCCGGTGTCGCGAACGCCGACCTCCAGCCGATCAACCCCGTCTTCGGTGCGCCAATCGACGTTCAAGACCACCGAACCCCTGGTGGTGAATTTCACGGCGTTGCTCAGGAGGTTCAGCAGCACCTGCCGCAACCGCATGTCGTCGGCGAGATGCCAGATGTCAGGATCCAGATCCGTCTCGAGGCGCAGGGCGAGACCCTTCTTCTCGGCCGACGCGCGGACGATCGCCAATGTGTCCTCGAACGTCTGCCGAAGCCTGACCGGCCGTGGACTGAGGTCGAACCGGCGCGCCTCGATCTTGGAGAAATCCAGTATGTCGTTGACCAGACCGAGAAGAACCTCGCTGGACCGGGCAATCGTGTCCAGCTGGCCGCGAACGTCAGCCGGCAGATCGTCGCGCCGGGTCAGTAGCTGACTGAAGCCGATCACGCCGTTCAAAGGCGTGCGAATCTCGTGGCTCATCACCGCCAGAAAGGTGGACTTGGCGGCTACGGCGTCTTCCGCCAGGCGTCGGGCGTGGGCTGCGGCGGCGCTTCGCCGCGCCAGACGCGCGGCGCTGCGGGCGCGCTCCGCGAGAGAACTGGTTGCGGGGAGCGCCGAC
Organism: Brevundimonas sp.; assembly: GCA_035654535.1. Classification (GTDB taxonomy): domain Bacteria; phylum Pseudomonadota; class Alphaproteobacteria; order Caulobacterales; family Caulobacteraceae; genus Brevundimonas. The sequence goes on along the minus strand of DASRWP010000313.1, from coordinate 4,789 downwards.
AGGAAGACGCTGGCGAGAAAGATCTGCAACAGTCCGATGCGGGTGAAATCCGCGCCGGGGTCGAGGAGCGCGATCGGCCCCTGTCCCTGCACCGTCAGCGGCGTCGCCACCGCGGCGACGACGAAGACGGCGACATAGATCCAGGACGATCCAAGCCGAAAGGCGGCCAGCAGGATCACCGGATAGATCAGACAGATCAGAGGCCAGGCCGTCTGCAGGAAGGCCGCGGCGGTCAGCCCCGCCAGCCCGCTGAGCAAGGCGACCCGTTCCCATGCCGAAGCCTCGCCCGCCATCTCCCTGCGCCCGCGTTGCATCAGCATGAGCATCGCAGGGGCGGCCAACATGACGCCGAGCGAGTCCGATGCGAACCAGCGCGACATCTGCTTCAGCTGGGGAAGGCCGCCGACGGTCAGGGCGCGAATCGTCGATCCGATCAGGGCTTCCCCCGCTGTGGCCACTGCGACCACCAGAGCGAACTGAAAGAGGCGTTTGGCCCCGGACAGGTCCAGCGCGGCTCCGCAAACCTGGCGGGCGCCCAATGCAATCCCGTACGCGAGAACGAAATTGAGGCTGGTGAAGGTCAGATTGATGTCGGTTGGAAGCCCCCCGCGGACGTTCACAAGGAAATTGACAGCGAAGCACAGGCCCATAAAGGGGCTGCGCCAGCGGGGTCGGAGCGTCAGCAGGCCCGCGACCAGGACGCCGTTGGCCGCCCAGAAGACTGTGCCGTTCTGAACGGTCCGGGCGCCCCAGACCGCCACGACGACGGTTATGACGTAAGCGAGGAAGAGGATCGCGGGATCCAATGCGCCATGCGGGCGCCCCTCCTCCCTGTACAGACGCCACCGACGCATACAAAAACCGCCCCCGGGCGACTGCCCGTCTGCAAGTACTCGCGCTATGCGATTAAGAAAGTCTTCGTCTGTACGTCAGCGGACGTCGCTCGAGGCAGTGCGCCTCAAATCCCGGCGAACCATTCGTAGCCGCGATCTTCCCAATAACCGCCCCGGCCACGACCGAGGTGGGCGAAGCTTTCGACGACTTCGATCCGCTTGATGTACTTGGCGTGCTTGTAGCCCAACTGGCGCTCCACCCTCAGGCGGAGGGGCGCCCCATAGCGGACGGGCAGGGTCTCGCCGTTCATCGCATAGGCCAGCAGGGTCTGCGGGTGGCGGGCGTCGATCAGATCGATGCTCTCATAATACCGCTCGCCCTCCTCGCGCTGATCAAGCGCGTCGAAACAGTGGAAGACGATGTATTTCGCCTCGGGCTTCAGACCCGCCTCGTCGAGCAGGGTCTCGAGCCGGACGCCGGTCCATTCGCCGATCGAGGTCCAGCCCTCGACGCAGTCGTGTTTGGTGATCTGACTCTGCGCCGGACGCGCCCGCAGATCGGCGAGGGAGAGCGCCAGCGGCCGCTCGACCAGACCGTCGACGATCAACCGGTAGCCGGCGAACCCGTCCGCCTTCAGCGCCACATAGTCGGCCGCCGCCGGATCGATCGAGCCGTTGGCGCGGAAGTCCGGCGAAATCTCCGCCCGGCTGTAGGTCGGGGCCAGCGCGTCGCGCGGGATGAGGAGGCGCTGGGTGCGGCGGGTCAGCCCCTCGCCCATGCGCCGCGCCTGCTCCGCCAGACTGACCCCGGCCCGGTCGCAGGCCGACAGCAGGGCGGCTGCAGCAGTGGCCAGCGCTCCGGTCAGCCATCGGCGGCGGTTCATGGGGCGTCTCCGGCGGGCGGCTTGCGGCGGAATTTGGGACCGGCGGTCGAGCCGGGCGGCTGGATCACGAACCAGCCGGTGACCATGGCCCGCATGTTGTTCAGAGGCCCGGTCCAGATGACCAGTCCGACGTGGACCACCATGAAGCCCACGATCAGGCCGGCGGAGATGAAATGTAGCGTTCGCGCCGACTGCCGTCCGCCCATCAGCTCCAGCAGAACCCCGCCGACGGCGTTGAACCCCGGCGACATCGACAGCCCTGTGACCAGCATCAGCGGCAGGACGATCAGGATCATCGCCGCATAGGTCAGTTTCTGGATCACATTATAGGCCCGGGCGTGATCGTCGGTCGGGAAGTGGAAACGCGCGTGCTCGACCACCGACGCGCCCAACCCCCTGAGGTCCGCGCCCGTAGGCAGCAGCCGCTTCCGGATACGGCCGGTGATAAGGCTCCAGGCCAGATAGATCAGGCCGTTGATCACGAAGATCCAGGCGAACAGGAAATGATAGTTGCGCGCCTCTGCCAGGTTGCGCCCCTGCGGGATCAGCAGCCAGTTCGGGATCGGCGGAATGCTCAGCCATGGGTCGGCGAAGGTCGAGCGCACGCCCCAGTACAGGTAGGGGTGAGCGAGCAGGATATTCAGCCCGCTCATGATCAGAACGACGACGGCGACAACGTTGAGCCAATGGGTGATGCGCACCGCCGCCGGATGTCGCCAGGTGTCGACACGTCCCCCGGGCAGGGGCCGGTCGGCCTTTGGATGGACCGTGGGATCGGCGTCGGGCGGGTTGGCGGCGGTGTCGCTCATGCTCCGCCCTTCTACGACCCGCCCACCTGTTTGGGACCCGCCGGAGCGACGCAGCTGCGTGGATTGCGCTGGCAGGCGGCGACTTCCGCCTCCCACGCCGCCCGGTCCCGCTCATATCTCGCCCGCGCGGCTTCGGCCGCCGCGGCGTCCGCCTCCCACTGCGCCTGTTGGGTCTGCAGGCGCGCCGTCTCCTCGCGCCACCGGGCGCTCTCGCGCTCAAAGGTCGCGACGGCTTCCGCGTCGGCCTGATCGGCGGCCGCGTTCCGGGCGGCGATCGCGGCGTTGAGCTTGACGGTCTGGGCGACCTCGGCCGGGTTCTGCTCGGAATCCGGGGCGGCGCTGTAGCTCTCGCCGCGTTGCCGCAGCCATTCCTCCGAACCCGGGGTCGGCGTCGATGGCGGCGTCGCCGCCCGGACCGGAGCCTGCGGCGGCGTGGTCTGCGCCAGCACGGGCGAGGCGGCCAGCACGAGGGCGGCGATTACGGTCGCGTTGAAGCGGATCATGAGGGCTCCTCGGTCGGATACGGGTCGCGGCGAAGCTTCGCGCGTCCGCGGCGTTTCCGCCACCCATATCGTCAGCGGCGCGGCGCCCGGCTCAGTGCGGCAGCCGCAGCTCGAAGGTCGTGCCCGTGGGGCCGGTCTCGACCAGCGTCAGCGCGCCTCCGTGACTGGCGGCCAGCTCGCGCGAAATGGCGAGCCCCAGCCCGGCCCCTTCGGAGGCGCGGCCGCTGACGAACGGCTCGAACAGGTTCTCCGACAGGCGCGGCGGGATACCCGGCCCATCGTCGGCGATGCGGATGATGCAGAAGTCGTCGTCCCCGCTCGCGGTGACGCGGACCACGCCCCGCCGGCCCGTCCGCCGGGTCGCGTCGCCCTCGATCGCCTGGCGGGCGTTGCGCATCAGATTGACGAGAATGCGATGCAGCTGGTCGGGGTCGGCCTGGACGGCGAAGCGCGCGGCTATGGATTTGGTCATCTGCACCCCGTCGGTCGTGAGGCCCGCATCCTCGGCGGCCGCGGTCACCGCGGGGGCGAGCGGGATCCGCGACTTCTGCGGCGGCGGCTCCTCGCTCTTTCCGTATTCCAGCACGTTGCGGGACAGGGCCGCGGCCCGGCCGAGGGCCCGCTCGAGGCGAGGCAGCACCCGCGCGACCTCCGGATCGGGCGAGTCGGCCAGTCTCTCGGAAGCAAGCTGGGCCGAGGTCAGCATGTTGCGGAGGTCGTGGTTGATCTTGGCCACCGCTTCGCCCAACGCCACCAGACGGGCGCGGGAGCGCAGGGAGCTGCGCACCTCTTCCTGCATGCGCGCCAGCTCGCGCTCGACGCGGCCGATCTCGTCGTGACGGTCGCTGGGCGGATCACCTTCGCTCTCCGGGTCCTCGGCGAAATGCTCGATCGACCGGGTGACCCGCCGCAGCGGCTGCAGCACCAGAAAGGCCAGGCCGCCGTACAGCAGGCCGCCCGCGACCACCGAGATCAACAGCGACATCAGCAGGCTGTTGAGCAGGAAGGCGCGCAGCTCCAGCTTCAGCGGCTGTGCCGGGGCGAGGACCTCGATGAAATCGCCCGAGCGGTAACGGGGCCGCGCCTGCACCCGGATCGAGCGGTCGGGATGGCCGAACAGCGTGCGCCATGGATCGACGATCCGGGCGATAGAGCGGTCGCGCCGCAGATCGATCAGGTCAGGCGTGCGCGGCAGGTTCGGCGCCTGAAGCAGAAGCCGCCGCACGCCCTGGTCGCCGACCACCACCGCCTGCACCCCGCCGATGGCCAGCAGCTGCTCGGCGGTGTCGTCCTCGACGGCGGAATAGGGCAGGGCCTCGACCCCGACCGAAGCCAGTTCGGCGGACTGCAGCCGGTCCAGCAGCCAGCGTTCGTGGAAGCCCGCCGCGCTCGGCGCCACGATCAACACCTCGACCACGGCGGTGAAGACGAAGGTCAGCAGGAGCAGCCGCCATGCCAGAGCGTCGGGGGCGTGGATCCGCAACCGCTCGCGCCAGTCGGCGGGCACGCCCATGCCGCGCCGCACGTCGCTCAGCAGGGGCTGGAAGCGGGTCATCCGCCGCTCAACGCAAAGCTCGGGCCAAAGCTGCGCTGTTCACGTCCGCGCCTCCCGACCCAGCGCCTTCTGCAGGGCCTTGAGGCCGAACGGCAACACCAGCGCGAGCACGAAAACGCCCGCCATGGGGCCCCAGAACTGCCCGAACAGGGCCTGGAAATCCGGGTTCGGATCGTCGGCCAACAGCTGGTTCAGCCGCGCGCCG
>DASRWP010000312.1:0-12334 GCA_035654535.1 Brevundimonas sp. | reverse complement strand
GGGCGGCAGGCGGCGCTGATGGGGCTGCTGGTGCTGGCCGCGACGATCAGTCTGTTCTTCTTCTCCATGCCCCTGCCGTGGCAGGCCGGCACCGAACTCAACCTGCCGCCGCTGTACCGCTTCGGCACCGGGCTGGCTCTGTTCACCGGGGTGGTATTCACCTCGGCCTATGCGTGGCGGGTCGCCGCCGACGCCGAGAAGCTGGAACTTGCGCTGGCGACGACGCAGGACGTGTTGCAGCGCGAGCAGCGGCTGGCGGCGCTGGGCGGGCTGGCGGCGGCGGCGGCGCACGAGCTGGGCACGCCGCTCGCCACCATTCAGGTCGTGGCCAAGGAGTTGCTGCGCGCCTCCGCCAGGGACGGACCGGCGGCCGAGGACGCGGCGCTGATCCTGCAGCAGGCCGAGCGTTGCCGCGACATTCTGAAACAGCTGTCGCAGCAGCCCGAGGAAGGCGACGCGGCCTTCGCCGAGGTCGGGCTGAAGGCCCTGCTCGAGGAGGTCACCGAACCCCACCGCGGTTTCGACCTCGACTTCGAGGTGGCCGTCCGCACGGCGTCGGGGGAGCCTGAACCGCGGGTCAGGCGTCTGCCGGAGGTGATCCATGGGCTGTCGACTTTGGTCGAGAACGCGGCCGACTTCGCCGCCACGCGGGTGCGGGTGCAGGCGTTGGTCGACGCTGGGTTCATCGAGATCGAGGTGGTCGACGACGGCCCCGGCTTCCCGGCGGACATCCTGCCACGGCTGGGCGAGCCCTATGTGACCAGCCGCCCGCACGGCAAGGCGCGGCGGGCGCTCTCGGCCCAGATCGCCGCCTCGGTCGCCGCTGCAGCGCCCGGCCGCAAGGGCAGGAAGACGGCCCCTCCGCCCGAGCCGGAACCCATCGCGCCGAGCCAGGGCGGCATGGGCCTCGGCTTCTTCATCGCCCGCACGCTGCTTGAGCGGACCGGCGGCAAGGTGTTTGTCGGCGCCGGTGACGGCGGCAAGGGCCAGCCCCGCGGCGCCCGGGTCGCCGTGCGCTGGGCGCGGCCGTCGCTTGAGGTATCGTCGTGATGTCGCACCCCCGGTCTGAACCTTGACCGCGCCCGTACCTTTACCGACTTGAGGCCCCCAGGAGACCTGTGATGCCCGACGCCGAAGACCGGATCGCCGCCCTCGCCGACAAGACCTTGCTGTTGCTCGACGACGACAACGCCCTGCGCACCCGACTGGGGCGCGCGCTTGAGAGCCGGGGGTTCGAAGTCACCACGGCCGCTTCGCTGGCGGAAGCCAATGAAGCGTTGAAGAGCAATGTCCCTGCCTACGCCGTGCTGGACATGCGGCTGGAGGACGGCAACGGCCTCAAGGTCGTCGAGGCCATCCGCGAGCGCCGCGGCGACGCCCGCATCGTCATGCTGACGGGCTACGGCGCCATCGCCACGGCCGTGGCGGCGGTGAAGGCGGGAGCCGTCGATTATCTGCAGAAGCCGGCCGACGCCGACGACGTGGTCAAGGCCCTGCTCTCGACCGGCGAGGCGCCCGAGCCCCCGGACAACCCCATGAGCGCCGACCGGGTGCGCTGGGAGCATATCCAGCGGGTCTACGAGCTGTGCGACCACAACGTCTCGGAAACCGCGCGTCGTCTGGGCATGCATCGGCGGACGCTGCAGCGGATACTGGCGAAACGGGCGCCGCGGTAACCCCACTTGTCGTCATCCCGGCGAAAGCCGGGACAAGGCGGCGCCGCGACGGCGGCGAAACACCACTGGCTGGGTGTGAAGCCGCTGACATCTGCGCTCCGGACAGGTTCGCGCTTACGCGCGCCGCCCCGCCCCAGCCTTCGCCGGGGTGACGACAAGGTACGGGACGGCCAGATCAGATCTCCTGATTGTACACCCCGACCTCGGCGTACTTCGCCAGCCGCGGCTTGACCTCTTCCCGGAACAGCGCACGCATATCGTCGGCGGAGCGCATGCTCTCGACCACGACCACCAGCTCGGGCTTGTTGGACGAGGCGCGGACCAGCACCCATGAGCCGTCCTCGAGGTGGACGCGCACGCCGTTGACGGTGATCGCCTCAACGATTTTGCGGCCGAGGATTTCGCCGCCGGCGTCGGCCAGGGCCTGATATTCGGCCACGATCCGCTCGAGCACCTCATACTTCAGCTCGTCGTCGCAGTGGGGCGACATGGTCAGGCTGGTCCAGGCGTCAGGCAGGGCGGCCTTCAGCTCGGACAGCGTCTTGCCGGGGTTGCGGTCGAGCATGGCCAGCACCGCGCCGGCGGCGACGATGCCGTCGTCATAGCCGTGGCCCAGCGGGGCGTTGAAGAAGAAGTGGCCGGACTTCTCGAACCCCGCCAGCGCGCCCAGTTCGGCGGTCTTGCGCTTGATGTAGCTGTGCCCCGTCTTCCAGTAGACGGTGGTCGCGCCATTGGCCTTCAGCACTTCGTCGGTCTTGTAGAGGCCGGTCGACTTCACATCGACGACGAAGGTGGCGTCGGGGTGCAGGGCCGACAGGTCGCGGCCCAGCATCAGGCCGATCTTGTCGGCGAAGATCTCCTCGCCCGTATCGTCCACTACGCCGCAGCGGTCGCCGTCGCCGTCGAAGCCGAGGGCCAGATCGGCGCCCGTCTCGCGGACCTTCTGCGCCATCTGCATCAGCATGGCGTGGTCTTCGGGGTTCGGGTTGTATTTGGGGAAGGTGTAGTCGAGCTCGGTGTCCATCTCGATCACCTCGGCCCCCATGCGGCGCAGGGCTTCGGGGGCGAAGGCCCCGGCGGTGCCGTTGCCGCAGGCGGCGACCACCCTGATCGGGCGCGTCAGCTTCACCTTGGAGACGATGTCGGCGATGTAGCGCTCGCGGAAGCCCTCGACCCGCGTCAGGGATCCGCCGGCCCGGCCGACGCCCTCGCCGTTGAGCACGATGTCCTTGAGCCGCCCGATCTCGTCGGGGCCGAAGGTCAGCGGCGGCTGCGCTCCCATCTTGACGCCGGTCCAGCCGTTCTCGTTGTGACTGGCGGTGACCATGGCCACGCAGGGGGCGTCGAGGTCGAACTGGGCGAAATAGGCCATCGGCGACAGGGCGAGGCCGATGTCCAGAACCTCCATCCCGCCTTCCAGCAGGCCCAGCGTCAGCGCCTGTTTCACGCTGAGCGAATATGAGCGGTAGTCATGACCGACGACGATGCGCGGCCGCTGCCCGATCTCGTGAACATAGGTGGCGAGGCCGAGACCCAGCGCCTGGATGCCCAGCAGGTTGATCTCCTTCTCGAGGATCCAGCGGGCGTCGTATTCGCGGAAGCCCGTCGGCTTCACCAGCGGCACGGTCTCGTAATCGGCCGTGTTGGGGCGAAGGTCCTGGCGGGGCTTGATCATGGTCGGGTCCTGACGTGGGGCGGCCCCGTATAGACAGTGGGCCGGGGGGTCACAACAACGCGGGAACGGCGCTATCGAAGCCGCGTTGCCGGAAACCATCCCGACCTTGACCGGTTCCGAGGCCCGGCCTACCCCGGACCGCCGAGCCCGGAGACCTGAATGCCCCGTCTGATCCTGCTGCGCCATGGCCAGAGCCAGTGGAACCTCGAGAACCGCTTCACCGGTTGGGTCGACGTCGATCTGACCGCCGAGGGCGAGGCGCAGGCGCGGCGCGGCGGCGAGTTGATCGCCTTGGCCGGGTTCCGGCCGACGGTCATGTTCACCTCGGTGCTGAAACGGGCGACGCGGACCGGTGCCCTGGCGCTCGACTCCGCCGGACTGCGCGACGTGCCGGTGATCGAGGACTGGCGGCTGAACGAGCGGCATTACGGCGGCCTGACCGGGCTCGACAAGGCCGAGACGGCGGCGAAGCACGGCGAAGATCAGGTGAAGGTCTGGCGCCGCAGCTACGACATCCCGCCGCCGCCGCTGGCGCCCGGCGGCGAGTGGGACTTTGCCGGCGACCCCCGCTACGCCGGTCAGGCCATCCCTGACACAGAAAGCCTGAAGACCACGCTGGACCGCGTGCTGCCCTACTGGGACGCCGAGATCGCGCCGCGCCTGCGGGCCGGCGAGGACGTGCTGATCGCGGCGCACGGAAACTCGCTGCGGGCCATCGTCAAGCACCTGTTCGCCGTGCCGGACGACGCCATCGTCGGGGTCGAGATTCCGACCGGCAACCCGCTGGACGTCGAACTCGACGGCGATCTTCGGCCCCTCTCGGCGCGGTATCTCGATGAAGCGCGGGCGACGGCCCTGCCGCCCCTCGAGGGGGCTGCGTCGTGATATCCGCTCAACAGGCGTCCGACGACATCCGCTTCATGGGCCGGGCGATCGAGCTGGCCAAGGCGCGGATGGGCGAGACCTGGCCCAACCCCGCGGTCGGCTGCGTGATCGTCAACGACGGCGCGGTGATCGCCGAAGCGGCGACGGCGCCGGGCGGACGTCCTCACGCCGAGGAGCAGGCCGCACCGGCGGCGGGCGACCGGGCGCGGGGCGCGACCGCCTATGTGACGATGGAGCCGTGCGGCGCGCGATCCTCGGGCCGCACCTCCTGCTCCAACTTCCTGATGGACGCGGGCGTCAGCCGCGTGGTGGTCGCAGCCGTCGATCCCTCGCCCTTCGCCTCGGGCCGGGGCGTGGAGCGGCTGATGAAGGCGGGGCTGGAGGTCGAAACGGGGCTGATGGCGCAGGATGCGGCGGTTCTCTACGAGGGCTATCTGCACCGGGTCGAGACAGGCCGGCCGATGGTCCGGATCAGCGAGGACGGGGCCGGGTTCGACGCCCGCTTCGCCGCCTCCGCAAAAGCCGACCTGACCACTGAACTGCAGCGTCTGGGCGAGGCCGGCTACACCCGCGTCTGGGTCGCGCCCGGCGAACTGGCCGACTCCCTGCGGGCGCAGGGACTGTTGACGGACTAGGCTTGGCGCGCCCCGCATCCAGCCGTCCTTCCGGGGCCGCGCAGCGGAACCCGGAACCCAGGCGACCGGACTGACTGAATGAAGCTGACCTTGGCGCCGCGCCCGGACCCCTGGGTTTCGGGTTCTGTCGTCGGCTGTGCCGCTGCCGGCCCCGGAAAGACGGGGTGACCGGTCAAGCCGGATCCCCGGTAACCATTTCAGTTTTCCTTAAGCGGCGCCGTGCCATAACGGGATTATGCCGGCCGACTCCAGTCCCTCCGTCGCCAGAAGGCGCATCGATCAGACCGAACTGGACGCCATCTGCGCCCGGCACGACCGCCTGTGGCAAGCCAAGCCCGGCGGCGCGCGCGCCGTCTTCGCATGGATGGATCTGTCAGGCCTCAGCCTCGCGGGCCGCAATCTGGCCGACGCCGATTTCGCCGCCGCCTCGCTGATCGGGACCAACCTGACCGGCGCCAAGCTCGACAACGCCACCTTCTTCGGCGCGGACATGCAGGACTGCATTTTGATCGACGCCAGCATGCGCCGGGCCGACCTGCGCGGGGCCTGCCTGCGCGGCGCCGATCTCAGCGGGGCGGACCTGTTCGAGGCCGATCTGCGCGAAGGTTCGATCGCGGCGGCCGATCCCAAGCTGGGCTTCAAGGTCGTCGAGGCCCGGTCTCGCGTCGACACCCAGGCCCAGGGCGCCTGTCTGGCCGGCGCCAATCTCGAACGCTCCAAGCTGACCGGCGTCGTGGCCGTCGCCGCGGACTTCACCGACGCGGTGATGAAGGACTGCAAGCTCGTCCGGGCGAACCTGAAACAGGCCAGCTTCCGGGGCGCCGATCTGGCCGGGGCGGACCTGTCAGGGGCTGACCTGTCCGGCGCCGACCTGCGCGACGCCGTGCTGGTGGGAGTCAAGATGGCGATGTGGCGAACCGACGGGGCCGACATGACCGGATGCCTCACCGACGACCGCTCCGCCGGCGCGCCCGTAGGCAAGATGCCCGCCGCCGAGATGCTGGCCGATCATGCCCAGTGGTGCGAAAGCGGCGGCGCCGCCGGTCGTCCGTCCGTCTTCGACGGCGTCGATCTGCGGGCCCTTCGTTCGATCCAGGGCTACAATCTGACGGCCCTCTCGGCCAAGGCGGCCGTGTTCTACGGCCTCGACATGGAGAATGTGCAGCTGCAGGGCGCGCATCTTGAGGACGCTGACCTGCGCTCGGTCAATCTGAAGGGCGCCGATCTGCGCGGCGCGCGGCTGGCGCGGGCCCGGCTGAACGGCTCTGACCTGAGGGACGCCAAGCTGGGGCCGCTGCTGATCGCGGCGGACCGACTGTTGCCGGCCGATCTGACCGGGGCCTGCCTGCGCGGCGCCGACCTGTCGGGGGCCGACCTCAAGCGCGCGGTCCTCGCCGGCGCCGATCTGGGCCGCGCAAGGATGTTCGGCGCCAATGTCCAGCAGGCCGACCTGACGGATGCGGTCACCGGCGGAACGCAGGGACTGGTCTCGCCGCTGGTCGACGCCTGAAGCGGACGGACCGAACGACTGATAAGGGTGGGAAGCGGACCTTGGGAGGTAAACCGTCAGGCCCTGCGAGCGCATGAACGCCCGACCTTGCAATGCAGGGTCGGGCGTTCCTGTCGACTGGCAGGCTAGCGGCTCAGGATGGGTTGCAGGCCGTTCCTGGGTTCACAGGCGGGTCACTCGGATGGATGAATAGTGTCATGATCCAGTAACGCAGGGTGTGCCCGAAATTTTGCACCTGCCCCGGAGGCGGGTTCCCATCGTTCTGTCCGGAGTAGGCACAAATCGATGCCGCCGTCCCGGAATTGATCGGGGTGGGTTTGCCGTTTCCCGTCACCTCACCAGCGGATACCGGGCCGACGGTGAGGAGCGCGACGGCTACTCCCATGGTCGCAAGCTGAATGAACGAAGGCTTACTCATGATGATACCTCCCGTTGCATGAAACCGGCAGATGTTCCGCCAGCACTTCACTCAACGACCTAAGTCGCGATCCGTCACTCGATCCTGACGAACAGGCGCAAAGAGTCTGAGTCAGACTCTTTCCAGAAAGATCACGGTTATGCGACCCCCCTTGCAGCGGGGTGCGTCCGCTGCTTTTGTCAGGCCGCGCCGACGGATGCGCTGGCGATGAAGGTTTGGGAGGCGTCGCCATGCTTCGCCAGGATAGCCCCGTCAGTTTCGGGACCTTCGTGCTTGATCCCGCAGACGGGCGGCTGGTCGGCGCGATAGGCACGGTGCACTTGGGCCGCAAGGCGTTCCGGGTGCTGGAGGCGCTGGTCGGCCGGCCCGGACGTCTGCTGACCAAGGAAGACCTGTTCCAGACGGCGTGGGACGGCGTCGCGGTGTCCGAGTCGGTCCTGACGACGGTCATTAAGGAACTGCGTCACGCGCTCGGCGACGACAGCCGCAATCCGCGCTTCATCCAGAGCGTTTATGGCCGCGGCTATCGCTTCATTGCTCCGGTGGCGCTCGCCGCGCACCCGATCCCGACCGGCACGACGGCGCCCGACGGTCTCGCGCCGCGCCGCGCGCCCACCCGTCGCCTGGCCCTAGCCCTAGGTATGGCCGGTCTTGGGGCCGGTCTCGCGGCGGCGACCGCGACGGTGATCGACGGCGGGCGCGGGCGACCACCGGCCGCGAGCCCGGAGATCGAGGCCATGATCGCCCAGGCCCGTTACGCGATGGGACAGAAAACGCTGGAGGGCCAGAATGTGGCGATCGGCCTGTACCGCCGCGTCGTCGAGTTGTCGCCGGGCTTCGCGGACGGCTGGGGCCTGCTCGGCATGGCCTATTCGATCGTCTCGCACCATCGTGAACGGACGGAAGGCTTGGCGTTGCGCGCTCGGGCGAGGGCGGCGGCGGGCCGCGCGCTGGCGCTCGACGACGGCAATGGCTTGGGGGAAAGCGCCTTGGCCTACGAACTTCCGCTGATCGGTCATTGGCCGGAGCGCGACAGGCGTTTCGATCGGGCCCTAGCGGATCGCCCGGACCACGTCGATATCCTGACCTTCGTCGCCGTCACGCGTCAGTACGACGGCCGATTGTCCGACGCCCTCGCCGTCTACGACCGGATACGCCCGCCGCTCTGCCCGGTCACCTACGCCTTTTGCATCCGCGCGCTCTGGTCCGCCGGCAGGATCGAGGAAACGGATCGGGCCTTGGCCGACGCCACGACCCTGTTTCCGACCTTGGCGCACATCTGGTTCGAACGCTTCCATATCGCCCTGTTCGGCGGCCGGCCCGACGAGGCTCTCGCGCTTGTACAAAACCCCGCCGGCCGGCCGCCCGACCTAAACGACGGTGTGCTGGCCGGACTCGAGGCACTGGCGAAGGCCGTCCAGGACCCTCGCGGGCCCCAAGCCGAACAGACGCTCGCCTCCATGGTGCGGGACGCGCGCCGGTCCGCATGGGCGGCCGAGGCGGCGATAAACCTGGCCGCGGCGGTCGGGGCGGTGGACACGGCGTTCACGATCGCCGACGCCTATTTCTTCAGCCGCGGCCATGCGATCCCCGACCTGCCGAACCCGGGCAGCGCGACCTCGCTGGACCAGCGCCAAACGCGGTTGCTGTTCGAGCCCCCGACCGCTGGGATGCGCGCGGACTCGCGCTTCGAGCCGCTGGTCGCCGAGATCGGCCTAGACGCCTATTGGCGCGCGAGCGGCAAATCGCCGGACTATCGTCGCGGGCTCCAAGGCTGGTCCTGAGGCGACCCGAAGCCGACAGCCTGAAACTTCGCAGCGTCGGCTTTGGGTCGGCAGCGGACGTTTCTTTATGGTGGAGAGCCGCCGTTCGCCGGCTGACACAGCAGGCCGCCGATCTCAGCCGGCTAACGCTGCCCCGCATCGGGCCGGATGTCTCCAGACCTTGGTCGCACACTCCAAGCCGCAAGAGCGCTTAGCGCTCCGATAGCAAGGGGCGAGACAGTCAGCCAAGTCAACGCGAAGGCTCTGCCGGGCATGTCGAACTCGGAGGCGAGCCAGGCGAGCGGTATACACACCAGAGCGCCCGCGCCAGCCCAACACGCCGCCAGATCAAACATCTTCCAGCGTCGCGCAGCCCATGTCATCGAAAACACCAAAACCCCTGCAGTCGGAAGGCCGATCAAGGCGCCCAGAACAAGCGTTACGGGGACCGCCGTGCCCACGACGGCCAACGGAGTCACACCAATCTCACGATAGCCCGCGCTGCCTGCGCTGGCGTAGGCGAGGGATCCCAGAATGGCGCCTCCGGTCAGCAGCACGCCAGTAGCTGCGCCAGCAACGACCGCGCGGCTTCTCGACGCCTGCTTTGGTAGGTCCATGTCCGATCCTCACCCAAGTGACATAGGTCCGCAATGGGTCGGGAGCGGACCTCAGCGTACTGCCGGGCCCATCAACCCCAGACCCACCAAAGAAAAAGGGCGGCGCGGACGCCGCCCTTTCCGAGGCTTTGGTCCTGAACGGATCAGGCCGCGGCCTTGCCCTTCTTGCCTTCGATCAGGGTCGCGCTTCCGCCGATCTCGATGCGGCGGGGCTTCAAAGCCTCGGGCAGTTCGCGGGCCAGTTCGATCGCCAGCAGGCCGTTGACGAGATCGGCGTTCTTGACGACGACGTAATCGGCCAGCTGGAAGCGGCGCTCGAAATCGCGCTCCGCCAGTCCGCGGTGCAGAAAGGTCCGGTCGCCGCTGTCGTCGTTGGCCGTCTTGCGGCCGGTGACGGTCAGCAGGTTCTCCTTGACCTCGATGTTCAACTCGTCGGGGCCGAAGCCGGCCACCGCGATCTCGATCCGGTAGGCGTTCTCGCCCGTGGCCTCGATGTTGTAGGGCGGCCAGCCGTTCTCCTGGCTGGTGCGCGCGGCGCTTTCCAGCAGGCCGGCGAGACGGTCGAAGCCGACGGCGGAACGGTAGAGGGGGGAGAAGTCATAGGTACGCATTGTCATCCTCCTGATGATCAGCAAGGTCGAACCGCTCCTGCGTTTTGGGCCCGGAGCGGCGGTGGGAGTTCAGCCCGGGCGACCCTCGAAGAGGCGCCGTCCGGTCCGGAGGCCCCGGGATCGGCGGCCTCGGACGGAGATTTGGGAAGCGTTCCGAAGGCGTCAAGGGCTGCGTCCGACTGTCGCCAAATCGTCCTCAAGGCTTGCTCCCGTGCGGGCAGGGGCTAGGGTCTTCGGCTGCATCTCTGCAAACAGATTCCGGAGCTCCCAATGCGTCTGCTCGCCCTCGTCCTGACGACCGCGCTCGCCCTGCCCGCCGTCGCCGCCGCACAGGCCCTGCCGGCGCTGCCGACGCTCGATGAGACGGCGTCGCAACGCACCGCCCGTCGGGCGGCGATGACGCCGCCGGTGCTTCAGGAGGACACTGCCCTTCAGGCGGCGATCGGGTCTGACGCAAGGCCGGCGGCGGATGTCGCCCGCGACGTTTACCGCCGCCCGTTCGAGACGCTGACCTTCTGGGGCTTGACGCCCGGAACGACGATCGTCGAGATCGAGCCGGGGCGCGGCGGCTGGTGGAGCGCCATCCTGCAGCCCTATGCGGAAGCCACGGGCGGGCGCTACGTCGCCGTCGGTCGACCGCTCGAGAGCATGGGCGTCGAGGATGGGACGGCGGACATGGTCGTCGTGGCGCGCGCGTTCCACAACTGGCACCGCGCCGGACGGACGGGGCCCTATCTGGAGGCCTTCTTCAAGGCGTTGAAGCCCGGCGGCGTGCTGGCGGTCGAACAGCACCGCAGCGCCGAAGGTCTCAACCCGGACGCGACCGCGCCGACCGGCTACATGCCCGAGAGCCACATCATACGCGCCGCGCAGGCCGCCGGGTTCGTGCTCGACGAGGGCGGCCGCAGTGAACTGAACGCCAACCCGAAGGATGATCGCGATCACCCCTACGGCGTCTGGACCCTGCCGCCGGTCCGCACCAGCGCACCGCGCGCCAACAACGCCAATGACCGTCCGACGCCCCTGACGGACGCGGAGCGGGCGGAGTACGACGCCATCGGCGAGAGCGACCGCATGACCCTGCGATTCCGCAAGCCGAACTGATCCACAGCCGCTCCCGCAGCGGTTTTGACGGGCTCCGTGAACACGGTTAAGCCCTTCGCTCCGGCGTGGGTCTGACGTTGGAGAGTTACGCTGCGGGGAGCTTGTATGGCTGAGTCCGGACAGGGCCGAACGGGATTCGCGTCGCGTCGCGGCGTGCTCGCCGGCGCGGCGGCCGCGGCTTTCGCCGGCCTCGTCACCGGCTGCGGGCGTGAGGAAAAGACGGCGGAGCCGCCGCCGACCCCCGACGGTCCTCCCCAAGGCTCGCTCGAATGGGCCATCGCCGGGCCGTGGCGGGCGGCGGACAAGGTGCGGGACGCCGCGCGGCATCCCATGGAGACCCTGCGTTTCTTCGGCCTTCAGCCGCGCATGACGGTGGTCGAGTTCTGGCCCGGCAGCGGCTGGTACACCGAAATCCTCGCCCCTTATCTGGCCGAGGGCGAGGGGAAGTACGTCGCCGCCGGATTCCAGACGGGACCGGGCGCCGATCCGTCGCAGGCCCAACTGATGGCCGCTTTCCGGCAGCGGTTCACGCAGGACCGCAAACTGTACGGCGAAATCGAAATGAGCGAGTTCGGTCCTGCCTCGGGTCCGGTGACCGAGCCGGGCACGGCCGACATGGCCCTGTTCATGCGCAGCATCCACCCCTGGATGGCGGCGGGAATCGCCGAGAAAGCCTTCGCCGACGCCTGGGCGGCGCTACGGCCGGGCGGGATCCTCGGCGTCGAACAGCACCGTCTGGGACCGGAGGAAGATCAGGACCCCGCCGCGGCCAACGGCTACGTCCAGGAGGCGTTCGTGAAACAGTTGGCGGCCGAAGCGGGTTTCGCTTTCGTGGCGGCCTCGGAAATCAACGCGAATGAAAGGGACACAAAGGATCATCCCTTTGGCGTCGACACCCTGCCCCCGATGGCGCTGACGGCTCCGCGAGGGTCGCCGCCGAACCCGACCTTCGACCGGGCAAGATACGACGCGATCGGAGAGAGCGACCGCATGACCTTGAGATTCAGGAAGCCCGAGTGAACCGTTCCGACGCCTACGCCGCCAACGCGCCTCTGATGGGGGTTCCCGGGGCCGCCGCGCCTCCGGGCGGCGAGGGCGAATGGTTCCGCGGCGCGGGCGGGCTGCGCCTGCGAGCCGCGTTCTGGAGCCCGTCATCGCTGGTGGCGAAGACCCCGCGGGGCACCGTGATCCTCAGCCCCGGCCGGACCGAGCCGATCGAAAAATACTACGAGGTGATCGGCAACTTCCTGGCCAGGGGATGGTGCGTCCTGGCGCATGACTGGCGCGGCCAGGGGCTGTCGGCGCGACTGCTGCCTGACCGGCTGAAAGGTCATGCCCGGGCGGTTGAGGAGTTCCTCGACGACTATGACCGCCTGCTCGACGCCTGGGAGGCGCGGGCGCCGAAACCGTGGATCATGGTGGGCCATTCGATGGGCGCCA